>JBDLSU010000037.1:0-3870 GCA_039799405.1 Pseudomonadota bacterium
GAAAATGATGCTGCTTGCCTTCTATTGCGCTCCACTCCATGCTGTCAAACTCGTGCAATTTAGCGACAATCTTCAGTTCAGCATCCTCCCCTTTGGGCCATTTGAAGGGACCGCTGAGATCTACCGATGAAAACCGCCAGACCGGGCGTTTCTCAAAATGTTGTGCGCTAGTCTTTACTACCTTTTCATCTTTACGACTAATGGCCGATGGTGGGATATTTTTATTTTTAGAGCGAGCCATAATATTCAGCCATCGATTCCAGGGAAATTTCATGTTCTCCACGTTCGGTATCGGCCAAACCGATGCGTGCCATGCGCCAAGGGGCTTCTGAATGGGTCTGATCACTGAGCCATTGGGCTGATTTGTTACCATAGGCCTCAAGCATCGTATCGATCGTGGTTTGCTGTGATGGTGATAATGGACATGCTGGTGTGTCCATTATCATTTTTGGGTTGACGGAAAAAGAGCCGCGATGTTTTTCATACAAATCACGTACCACCGGACCATTAGCCCAAGCTTCAATCCGGTTAGAAAATAGAGGAACATCTTCCCAAACCAATGACCAAGCCTGTGCGTAGTAAACCAGTTTTTGCAATTTCATGGCGGACATGGCACCACATTTGCTTAGAATGTAATGGGCAATATCAAATACTGTGGTAGTGTGCATAATCAAACTCCTTAAAATACTCGCATGATTATACAATACGGCTCTGATTATCGAAGGGTCTGTAGCCTTTGGTTGACTGGCTCATTTTCAGGAGTCATTCAGTTTATTGACTACCGTAGCAATTCCCTCAAAAAAATCGCCAAAGTCAGCAACCGGCTTGCGCTGCAAGCGAATGGTTTTAAGAAATGCCTTCAGGTTTTTGACTTCTTTAAAACTGATCAAATCTTGCTCCAGTGATTCAGTGGCATATTGAATATCACCGATTTTCTCGTCCAGTTCAGCGATCACGGTGCCAACGAACCAGGGTTCTTCATCCAATTCCGGGTATTGCATGGTGAAATGAAATTCGGCGGCGGCGATTTCCATGCCCAGTTCTTCTGCCTGTTCCGCCAAAATCTGATTGTAATGTTTCAGCTTTTCTTCGCTGATGGCGGCGATAGCATGTTGATCGATTTGTTCAATCTCCAGTTGCAATTCCAGCAGGGCCAGCAGATCGAGTTTGTCATAGGCCACGTTCACCCGTTGCATCAAATCGGTTTTGCGTTGGCGCTCGGCTTCATCCGGTTCGCGGTCCGGATGCAGTGCACTGGCCAGCTTGCGGTAAACTTCGCGAATCGACTGGCTGACCTTTTTTTCATCTTCCAGCAGCTTTTCTTCTTTGGCGATTTGCTTGGCGGTCTTTTTCCTGGGTTTGGCTTGTGCTGCCTCCTGATTCATGGCTTCTTGCGCTTCTTGCGCTTTTTCCGCCATCATGCGCATGATGGTTTCCGGGTCGCGTAAATCCAGTTCAGCGTCAACCGGCATGCCCAGCATGGCTTCCATCATCTCTTTCAACATTTCCTGGTCTTCTTCTACCTGCTGATCGAAGCTCACCTCATTATGGCGATCAAAAATTGCCCGAATTTCCGGATTATCGTCATGCCCGAGCAGTTCGCCGCTGATATTGGAGATCAACTGAACCAGTTTGTTTTTTTCGCTCGCGGTGAATTTCTTTTGCGCTAAGGCTTCGTCAAGCAAAATCACCAGTTGGGTACGATGTTGATTGAAAGCATCGAAGGCAGGCAGGTATGCGCTGGCATGCCGTTGCTGATACGAGGTAATTACATCCTGCAAATTTTTCAGATACTGGCGCAGTTGTTCAATTTGTTTGATCTGTTTGTTAAACAGTTTTTGCGCCTTGGAAATACGGGCGGCCCCTGACTGTGGTTTGATGCTGATGGCAGAGTGAGTGGTAGCTTATTTCATGGAGATAATCAGGGGAAAGGTTGGAAAATGCTTCATTATAATTGAGGTGGCAGCGTAGCTTGTTGTGGTTTATGGATAATTTGAAGATTCATGGATCCCATGTTTTCAATGCCAGGCCGGAGTTACGCTATCCATGGTCTAATTCGGGCTAGAATGCCACATCCCCCTGTGTCTTCATTTGATTGAAAGGAATACCCGATGGTTTATTCGTGCTTGCGCCGCCTTTTGTGCCAGTCCTTGCTTGTTGGTGTGACGTTGATGTGTGGCAGCAGTGCCATGGCGGGTGAAGCGGCCTTGCGCCTGGGCGTTGGCCTGTTCCAGCCTGATAAAGAAAAGAACGACAACACCTACCGTCCGCTGGCCAACTATCTGGCGACCAAGCTCGGGCGACCCGTTGAAATGCGCACCGTGGATAGTTGGGAAGGCCTGGCCAAATCGCTGGCTAATGGCGAAACCGATATCGCGCTGCTTGGCCCCTGGGGTTATGTGCTGGCCAATCACGAAGCCAAAGCCCAGGTAATTGCCACCATTTTGTACGACGGCAAGCCGGAATATTTTTCCCTGATCGTTACCCATCCCAAGTCCGGCATCAACAAACCAGGCGATCTGAAAGGCAAGACCTTTGCCTTTGGCGACAAGGGTTCCACCTCCGGCTATTTGATTCCGCTGCGCTACTTCATGAGTCAGGGGATTGACCCGGAGACGTACTTCAGCAAGGTGCTGTACACCAAACACCAGGCCATTGAAACCCAGGTTGCCCAGGGTACGCTGGACGCCGGGGCTGACTATAACCGCAACCGTAATGCCATGATCGAGCAAGGTTTGATCAAGGCCGAGCAATCCAAAATTATCTGGCAATCCGCCCCCCTGCCCAACGATGCGTTTGCGGTTTCGCGTGCGCTGGCGACTGACAAGGCGCTGGTGGAGAAATTGCAAAAAGCACTGGAAGGCGTAGGCGAAGCCCTGAAAACCCAGCCAGAACTGTTGCCGGCGCATTACACCGGTTTTGTTAAAAGCGACAACAGCTTTTACAAACCGATTCGTGACGCCGGGCTGGCTACTGGCAAGCTGAGTGCAAAATAAGTGCAAAATAAGCCCACCGGATGCCTGACCAATGACCCTGTCTGAACGCTTACAAGGCCGTTTCGGCTTCTTTTGCCTGAGCCTGCTGTATGCGGCTTTGGTGGCGCTGTGCGCACTCACCTTGTTGCAGCAAAACGAGCTTTCCATCGGGCGCAACCCGTGGGCCAATCTGGTCAAAACCGCAGGCGAATTTGCCCACCCCAGTTTTGTCGATGCCTGGTTTGGCAAAGAACGGCTGGAATACAAAAGTGATGACGGCACCGTGTTGCGGGTAGAAAACCGCCAACTGGTAGAACGCAACTATCTGGCCGGTTTGCTTGACGCCACCTGGACCACCATTCGCATTGCCACGCTCGGTTCATTACTGGGTGCCTTGCTGGCTTTGCCGCTGGCCCTGCTGACCGCGCGCAATCTGGCCGCGCCCCGGCCCCTGTTCTGGCTGGCGCGCATGCTGCTGGATATTGCCCGTTCCATCCATACCCTGGTGTTTGGGCTGGTGCTGGTTGGCATTGTCGGGCTGGGGCCAACCGCCGGGATTTTGGCGATTGGTTTGCATTCCATGGGCACCTACGGCAAATTGTTTGCCGAATCGATTGAAACGCTGGATATGGCTGCCATTCATGCGGTGCGCAATGTCGGGGCCAGCCCGCTGCAAGTGTTTTTTAACGCAGTCTGGCCCACGGTATTGCCGCAATTTGTATCCAGCCATTTGTATATCTGGGAATTCAATATCCGCGATTCCACCGTATTGGGCGTGATCGGTGCTGGCGGGCTGGGGCTATTGATCAGCGAAGCTACCTCGCTGTTTCAATGGGGCCGCTTGTCAACCGTGTTATTGGTGGTGTTGCTGCTGGTGGTATCGTTTGACAGCATC
>JBDLSU010000038.1:0-6320 GCA_039799405.1 Pseudomonadota bacterium
CCAGTTGGCGTGCCAACTGTAATGGCGTGCCAGCCGTTCGTCGTCGGAACCGGCTTCCACGATAAACACATCGGTCAATGCGCCGTCGTAGCGCTGCAAATGGTCGTAAAGTGCGTTGGTAACATCGGGCAGATTACGGTTGAGGATGATCGTAGCGACGCGTTTCATGCTTGCACCAGTCGGAAATGGGTCAGATAGCGCATGATGCTGTGCTTGACCTGTTGTTTAAGGTGGCTTTCCAGCTCAATGCCTTTGGCGGCCAGCAGGCTGGCGGCTTCGGCTTTGAGTGCCATCACTTCGGGTTTGGCAAACACATAATGCCCGGCAATGATGGCGCGGTCGCGGTCGGTGGCGGTGGTGTCTTTCAACATCCACTTGTCCCATTTCTTCGACTGGTAAGCCAGTTCGATGAAGCGCTCGGCCTGGGCTTGCAAGCCATTGTCTTCCAGTACCGAGATGAGCGCGGTGGTTTCGGCCACGCCAAATTCCGGCGCGACGTTGGCGGCGTGAATGCCCAGCCGTGGGTGCCATTGCAGCGCTTCGTTGGAAATGTAATCGGTATTGTGTTCTTTCATGAAGATGCCGAAGTGGTTGCAGATTTCGATCATCTTTGGCAACTGGATTTCGGCCGGAATTTCTTCCGCTACCCGGATCGGGCTGTCAAACGAGCCGACATTGCGCTTTTCCATCACCCGGGTACCGGCCTGTATCACCACAAAGCTGGGCGCGGGCAAGTGGTTTTTCTTGCAGAAGTGTTGCACCGCGTTGAGGGTGTAGCTGAGTTCTTCTTGCGAATTGGTGCTGCCGCTTTGTTCTTCGGTACCGATCTCGAAGATCACTTCCTGGCCCAGTCTTTGCGCCTGGCTATGGCAGTATTCATACAGTTCAAACACCCGGTCCAGCACTTCATCCACATGCGGCTGGCCGTGGATGTCCACGCTGGGGTCGATGTGCAAAATCTGAAATCCCGCTTCCAGATCAGCCAGATAGGATGCCTTGGCCGAATCCATGGCGCGGCGCAAACCGAGGCCCAGATCTTTTTCCTTGGTGTTTTGCCAGGGGCCACCATGGTCACGCGCCAGCAGGATTTTGCCTTTTTTGTCGTGATCGATCACGTAATCGGCAAACTGTGCGGTAGTCCAGTTGTTGACATAGCCACCGCCAAAGGCTTCGGAATCGATCTGGCGGCGGCTGGCGATGAGAATAATCGGCACTTCATGCTGGTTGGCGAGTTCGATGGCGGCATCGACGCAATTGACGCTCATCGGCCCCACCCCGAGCAGGGTGCAGCGCTTTTTCTTGAGAAAGGTTTCGAGGCGCTGATGTATCATACTTTCCACTCTCCTGATAGGGCCACCTTGGTTTGCGGCAGGGCGGTCGGGTCGAACGGTACAAAGAATTTTTCCAGCACATGCAGACAGGCTTCGGCTACGGCGCGGTCGCCACCGTTGCGCTCGGTCACATAATGCGCATGTTGACGCGCGTTTTTGTCGGCATTGAAGGGGGCGATGGCGTAGGCCACCTGGCGCATCACATAATGGTCGAAAATGCCATCGCCCATATAGATGACTTGTTGCGGATCGTAGCGTTCACGAATCCAGTCAATGCGGCGGATGGTGGACACCAGATCCAGTTGAAAGCCCATATCGTCCACGATGCGTTTGGCGCTGATGGGCCAGCCTTTTTTGTCGCCGGTGACGAAGCGCACTTCAATAAACGGTTTGAGTAGCGAGAGGCCGTCGTTATCATCGGCGCTGAACACCTTCATGGCCTTGCCTTCGGCGCTGTACAGGAACTGGCCGGTGGTCATGACGCCATCCACATCCAGAATAAACACCTGTGGCGCATTGGCCGATGCTGTTGCAACTGCTGGAACCTGAGTAATCTCTGCCGCCATGCCTTGCCCTTTCGCTGTGTTGCGCTGTTGTGATTTCGATAGTTTGTATCGATTGACGCATTTACGGCAAATTTTAACGGGAATGTAGCACAGGCAAGCCGATAAACAGCAGCATAAACTGTGCGCTATTTGGCGGATGCGGCGGCTTTCAGGCCCGTTGCCATCGGGACATTATGCCTGTCGTCAACCAGCAGGATGGATTTTGCGACTGAAAATGATGAAAAATATTCAGGCTTATCGATGTTTTTGCCACAACAGCGCTATCACTCGCGCAAGCCCGGCTGCAGGCACGGGTTTTATCGGTTACGATGCGTTTCTTTTACATTCCTTTTGAATTTTTGGTGATCTATGAAAACCATCGGCTTAATCGGCGGCATGAGTTGGGAATCGACCGTGCCTTACTACCGCTTGATCAATGAAACCGTCAAGGCGCGGCTGGGTGGTTTGCATTCGGCCAAAATCATTTTATACAGCGTTGATTTTCATGAAATTGAACGCTTGCAGCATGCGGCGGATTGGGAGGGGGCCGGGCGCTTGTTGGCGCAGGCGGCTAAATCGCTGGAACTGGCCGGGGCCGATTTTCTGGTGCTGGCAACCAATACCATGCACAAGGTAGCCCCGGCGATTGAAGCGGCGGTGGCGATTCCCTTGTTCCATATCGCCGACCCGACCGCGCAAGAGATCAAACAAGCCGGGCTTGAGCGCATTGGCTTGCTGGGCACCCGGTTTACCATGGAGCAGACGTTTTACAAGGATCGCCTGATTAGTCGCCATGGTTTGCAGGTCTTGACCCCGCCTGCAGCGGATCGCGATATCGTGCACCGGATTATTTATGAAGAACTGTGCCTGGGGCAGATAGTGGATGCTTCGCGTCAGCAATACCGCCGCATCATGGCGGATTTGGTGGCGCAGGGTGCGCAGGCGATTATTTTGGGGTGTACCGAAATTTCGCTGCTGGTGGCGCAAGCCGATGCCAGCGTGCCGCTGTTTGATACGACTGGCTTGCATGCGCGCAAGGCGGCGGAGTGGGCGCTGGCGCGCGATTAAGAACGATGGCCTTGCTGTGGCTGGATGGGGATCATTTCCGGCGCATACGTGCCAGCGTCAGCCCGATTGCCGCAGTCAGAATAAACGCGCCGCCGATCAGGGAATTGGTCTGTAATTTATCCCCCATGAATGCAATGCCGAGCGTGATGGTGACCACTGGCTCCAGCGTGGAAAGAATCGAAGCCAGCGTCGGCCCGACCCGCTTCAGGCCCGCCACAAAGGCGGCTATCGCGACTGCGGTGCTGAACAGCGCCAAAAAAATCACCGCCAGCCAGCCGCTGGCGCTGTGCGGCAAATGCAGGCCGTGGCTTAAGGCCAGTGCGCTGAAAATAATGGCAGCGCTACCCAATACCAGGCAAGAGGCGGCAATCGGGCTGGCCGGTGTGCTGATTTTGCTGCCCAGAATGATGTAGCTGGCGTAGCACAGCGCGGCCAGAAAGGCCAGCACAAAACCGCTGACACCGCCGGAGAGGGTGGTGCCAGTCATGAGCGCCAGGCCAGTGCAGGATGCGATGACCGCCAGCCATTCGGCCGGGCCAAAGCGATCCAGCTTGAGCACGCCTGCCGCAATCGCCACCAGCACCGGAAAGCAAAATAACACCAGCGTTACGGTGGATGGCGCGGCGTAGTGCAGGGCGCTGAAATAACACCATGCCATGGCGGCGTACACACAACCCATTAATCCATACATCTTGCGCGCGCCGCCAGTTGGCCAGGCATCGCCACGCTGACGCGCCAGCGCAATCAGCGCCAGCGAGGCAATGCTAAAGCGCAGCGCCAGCAGGCTGAAGGTATCGACCCCTTCTTTGGAGGCCAGACCGGCGCATAGCGCCATGGAGCCAAAGCCGAGGGCGGAAAGTAGGATGAGTAAGATACCTGTCAGATTTTGCATGAATTGGGCGCGCTGGTTTTCGGCGTTTCGTTGTCAATCATTAGTTTTGGTTTGATAGCGTCTTTTGCCAATAACCCACATCCAGCCAGCGCGCGAACTTGTAACCCACTTCCTTAAAACACGCGACCTGGTGAAAGCCCAGCGCTTCATGCAGGGCGATGCTGCCGGGGTTGGGCAGGGCGATGCCGCCTATTGCCAGGTGGCAGCCGTGGGTCTCAAGTTGGGCCAATAGTTCGGTGTAGAGCTGCCGTCCCAGGCCACGGCCTTGCCAGGCAGGATCGAGGTAGACCGAGGTTTCGACCGAAAAACGATAGGCGTGGCGCACCCGCCATGGGGTGGCGTAGGCGTAGCCAACCAGTTGGCCTGCCACTTCCAGCACCAGCCAGGGCAAGCCCTTGCTTTGTACGTCGGCAATGCGTTGTTGCATTTGCGTTGCGCTGACTGGTTCTTCTTCAAACGAGATGGTGCTGGTCAGAATGTAGTGGTTGTAAATGGCGACGATGGCGGCGGCATCGCTGGCTTGCGCCATCCGTAACTGCTCAGACATGGCTTGAGTGGTCAATTGCTGCTCCAGGCAGTTTGATTAAATGCGTCAAGATTAGCACAGAGTTTTGCTGTTTTCCGGGCTGGTAAATGGATTTAAGCAGGTTCTGCCGCGCCAGCTTGGACCTCCAGTTGTTGGCAACGCGCCGCCAGATCGGCGCACAGGGCGCGGATGCCACCATTCAAATGCTGGCGGCTCACTACCAGCATGGTCAATGGTGTGATTTCGCCCTGCCAGTCTGGCAGCAAGCGCACCAGTCGCCCGCTGGCCAGGTCGTGCGCTACATCCAGATAGCTTTTATTGCAGATACCCAGCCCGGCCAAAGCCCATTGCCGCACGATGCCGCCATCATCGGCGATGCGATCGCCTTGCACATCGACGATGGTTTCTTCGCCGTTGGCATTGAAACGCCAGCGCCCATGCACGGTATCGGCAATCACAAAGCGCAGGCAGTTGTGCTGGCGTAAATCCTGCGGGCTGCTTGGTGTGCCGTGGCGCGCCAGATAGGCTGGTGCGGCGGCCAGTATGCGCTGGTTATGCGGTGCTACTGGCAGCGCAATCATGCCGGAATCTTCCGGCTTGCCATAGCGCAGCGCAAAATCGACTGGCTGCTGTAACAGATTGGAGAGGCGGTCGCTGACGCGCAATTCCAGCATCAGGGGCGCGCCCGGGCCTTGGCTGGCGATAAATTCTTCAATCCAGTCGATCAACAGGCTGCGACCCAGATCGCTCGGCATCGAGAGCCGTAACGGCCCATGCAGGCGGGTTTCATCGACGCTGGTTTTGCTCAGGGCCGCTTCGCCAAAAGCCAGCGCCTGCAAGGCTTCACGCGCATGCGGCAGCAAGCGCTCGCCCGCTTCCGACAACCTGACGCGCCGGGTCGAGCGCTCGAACAGGCGCACGCCCAAGCTGGCTTCCAGACGCTTGATGATGGCGCTGGCTACCACGGGCGAAATGCCCAGATCACGCGCGGCGTCGGAAAAATTGCCGAATTGGGCGGCGCTGACAAAGACGCTCAAGTCTTGCAGGCGGTTTATTTTCATATTTTTGAAGAAAATGTTTATGATTTTCGGATATTGATTCAGGAATCGATCCAAGTCAAGATAGCACTCATCCGATGCACCTTTAATTTAATTGATTTTTTCAGGAGAAATGTATGAAAGCAACAGGCTATACCAGCGCAGGTTCGATTGATCGCAGCGACGCTTTGCTCGATCTGGAATTGCCACTGCCGACACCCGGCCCACGCGATTTGCGCGTCAAGGTGGCAGCGGTATCGGTCAACCCGGTGGATACCAAAATCCGGGTACGGCGTCCGGCCAGTGTTGAACAGCCGGAAGTGCTGGGTTGGGATGCGGTGGGCGTGGTCGATGCGGTGGGTAGCGAAGTCAGTTTGTTCAAGCCGGGCCAGCGCGTGTACTACGCCGGTGCCATCAACCGCCCTGGCAGCAATGCCGAGTTTCATCTGGTGGATGAACGCATCGTCGGCCTGGCACCCAACAGCGCCAGCGACGCCGAAGCCGCTGCCTTGCCACTGACTACCATTACCGCCTGGGAGATGCTGTTTGACCGCCTGGGTGTGCCGGAAGGCGGCGGTGCGGGCCAGCATTTACTGGTGATTGGTGGTGCCGGTGGCGTCGGTTCGATTATGATCCAACTGGCGCGCCAACTGACCCAATTGACCATTATTGCCACTGCCAGCCGGGCTGAAACGCAAAACTGGTGTCGTGATCTGGGCGCGCACCATGTGATCGATCACAGCCAGCCGATGCCAGCGCAATTAAAAGCCCTGGGCATTAGCCAGATCGAATACAGCGCGGCACTCACGCAAACCGACCAGCACTGGGCAGCACTGGTGGAAATGGGCGCACCGCAAGGCAAAATCTGCCTGATCGATGATCCGGCGACGCCGCTCGATATCATGCAACTGAAGGGCAAAT
>JBDLSU010000039.1:0-3344 GCA_039799405.1 Pseudomonadota bacterium
GCATTTCACACCGCCAAAGACCTTGCCATGGTGGCGTCTGCTGATTATGGATTAATGATTTGGGATGGCGAAAGCACGAGTACGCTTGCCAATGTGCTGGCACTGATGGCACGCGGCAAAAAGTCGGTAGTCTGGTTTAATCCCGCTGGAGAATGGTTGACCATTGCTAACCCTGCGGCATGCGCAGAATTGATCGGACGTATGAGCGACGCGGCACGCGCAAGCGCACAACGCAAAATCGGTTGGATGGAAAAATTGCAGGAACTGCAAGAGCGATTGCCGGGGATGTAGCAGTAACCCGCCGCGCATCACATCATCTCCGTCATATTCATCGCCGTCTTGTATCGCGCTTTTTTGACGTTTTCAAAATTTCCGTCAACACCACAGCTAAACCGTCGCTGACGCTTTTCCAGCCTTTCAATTGATTGGGTTTCCATTCCACGATTGGCTTGCCCTTTTCGGGCAGGGCATTCAAATCTGCCAATTGCGTTTTAGTATCGGTCTTGAATTGAACCCAGCGGCAATCTTCCAGAATAATTGGCACGAAACACGCCTGCTTGGCGTCGTGCCGTGCCAGAGCGAGCGGAATTTCGTCCTGGGTTATGTATTTGGTGCCCAATGCATTGTTGCTCAGTAATAAAACGATCAAATCCGCCTCGTTTAGCTCAGCTTGAATTCTGTCGTTCCAATTTTCGCCAGGAATGATCATGCGGTCATGCCAATGCTTGTCCATCAGGCCTTCGTTGGCCAAAATATTGAGTTGATTCACCAGACTGTCGCGCTGGCGCACATTGGCTTTGGAATAGCTGATGAATACCTTGGGTTTCCATTCATCGTTGCGTGCAGCTTTGGTGTCATAGGCGTTGTTGACGGCGGTCGGGTCGATCTGGAACGAACCCACGCCTGGTATTGATAAAGGTGTTGGCTTGCCATGCTTTTCGTCGGCTTCTACTACTGAGCTATCCAGCCATTGGTCTTTGAATAGCGTTTCTTCTTTTTGCCCCAGGCCCGGAATATCTGAATGGATTTCACGCATATGGCTACGGCACAAGCCCGCAAGCTTACGCCGCGCATCTTCCGGGCCGACCACGGTAAGGGTGATTTGGCGCTCTTGCGGAGTAGCTCGCAGCAGGGCGCGTGCATCGTCCATCGCCAGAATGACACCGTTAGCCCATTGCAGCCGCTTGCCGCCTTCTTGCTCAATGAATTCGTGTGTCCGTACAATCGCGCGTGCAAGAAAGCCCTCGGGCAGTGCCGGATAGCTGTAGCGTAGTTTGGTGGCCTCGGTTGCGGCGGCCAGCGTGGCAGCGGCTTTGGGTTGGCTATCCGGCAGGGCTTGCGGTAGTAGCCAATGCGGGGCTTTGGCTTTCGGTAGCGGCGACTCGCTTGTTTCTGTGCAATACGCCACTTCAAACCGCTCCATAATTTGCATCAGGTAGGCGCGCATCTCAATGTCTTTTTCCTGTCGCAATACGGCGTCGCGGTCGGCTTCAGTTAGCACGCCAGCTTTCTTTTCGGCACGGCGCAGCAGTTTGTACACGTTTCTGGTCAGCCAGTCCGGTTGCAACACAGTGGATTCACGCAAGCGCGGGTCGCGCCGGTAGTTGAGCGCGATGCCGAGGTTGTGCAGTACGTCGGCCAGGGCGATTTGGTCGATGTCTTTTTCGACGCCATTGGCGGTACACAAGGCGCGGAATTCGTCAAACGGCAGGTGTGGGCGCTTTTTGCGCTTGGGGGCAAGCTTGTTGCGCGCATCGTCCCAAGTGGCGGGGAAGGGTTGGTGTACCCATTCAAGCTGGTCAGCTTGTTTGGCCAGCGCTTTTTTGAGCTTGTCTATGCCGCGCGCGCTTTTGCAATCGGTTTCGATGAAGGCGCGGATGCAGGGGTAGCGTTCTTGCAGGGCTTCGCGGTCAAATTTTGGGCGGCAGCTTTTGTCGTCCCATTTGTTGAGCGTGATGATGACGGGGGGGCCGTTGCCGTGTTCGTCTTTGCCGAAGGCCATTATCAGCCGTAGCCAGTATTCGGCGTCTTCCAGTTCATTGTTCTCGCGCCCGGTGAGCACTAGCACGTACATGCTGCGTTCGCTGAAGAAAAATTGATGCATCGAATGAGTGATGACTTGCCCCGCGAAGTCCCATACGTGGGCGGTTACTGTGTCTTTTTTGCAGTCTGTCATTTGCCAGTCGCACAGGGCGATGCCTGCTGTGCTTTCTTCGGTGTCGCAAAATGGCAGGCTTTGAATGGCGCGTATGGTGCTGGTTTTGCCGGTGCCGCCACGCCCGACGATTAGGAGTTTGACTTCGTTGAGGGGGCGGGCGGGATTGTTGGTGCGGCTGAAGTAGTAGGAGAGGATGGTTTGGGGGGCTGTCCAATGGTTGTTGCCTTCTTCCCAATCGCTACTACCCAGAACTGTTGTCGGAATTTTTAGCTCAGGGTTTTGATGCAGATGCAGCATACGTAATCGAGGTAGCGTGGTTAGTTCGGTAGGTAAGTTGCTTAACTTGTTTTCTTCAAGGCTAAGTTTTATTAATGCTTTAAGTTTGCCAATTTGAGGCGGCAAGGCAGTTAGTTGATTACCTCTGAGATTAAGTACAGTTAGTGCCGAGAGTTGGCCGATTTCCGCTGGCAAGGCGCTAATTTGATTCTCATAAAGGAAAAGCCCTTTCAAGGCCGGTAGTTGGCCGATTTCCGGTGGCAGGGTTGTTAGTTTATTGGACCCAAGATACAACACTGTTAGAGCTGAAAGTTGGCCGATTTCTTGGGGCAAGGCGGTAAGTTGATTTCGGTTAATGTTGAACTCTATCAAAGCCAAAAGTTGGACAATTTCCGGAGGCAAGGAGGTGTGTAGATTATCAGCTAGGTAAAGCACTTCCATTGCCGAGAGTTGCCCAATTTCAGGTGGTAACGCTAAGAGTTAATTGCCATTAATGTTAAGCACTTTCAGAGCCGAGAGTTGCCCGATTTCACGAGGTAATATTGCAAGTTTGTTGTCGCTTAGGTACAGCCCTGTCAGCGCCGAAAGATATCCAATTTCCGGAGGCAAAGCTTTGAGTTGATTGCCGTTGACAAAAAACTTTGTCAGCATCGATAGTTTCCCAATTTCCGGAGGCAAAGCTGTGAGTTGATTGCCACTAAGTGAAAGATTTGTCAGCTCCGTTAGTTGCCAGACTTCCGGCGGAACCGTAGTTAATTTCAAATCACTCAAATCCAAGCTTAAACCATTGGAACGCATGCACTTCTCAATTCTTTGCACTGCGACATCGTAGCCAAACTTCGTTTTTTTGCCTGCCATAATCGCTCCGTTCAATTTGGTAAGACACCGGAACGCTTTATCGGCGTGGTTT
>JBDLSU010000040.1:0-6125 GCA_039799405.1 Pseudomonadota bacterium
ATATGGCAACGCGAAGCCTTTCGCGAGCATCAGCGCAACGATTACGCGATTCAGGGCTGGGTGTTTGGCATCATGCTGGTATTAGCAATCTACAATCTTTTAATATTCAGCAATCTGCGTGATTTCATTTATTTGCAATTTGTGGTCTTTGCCAGTGCGCTCGGTCTGGGCCTGGCAACTAATCAGGGCCTGGCGGCCGAATTTTTATGGCCGCAATCAGCAGGACTCAATCAGGTCGCCAACTTGCTGTGCCCGCTACTGGCAGTTTTGACCCTGCTGCTGCTGATGCAACGCCTGCTCGATCCCCCCGTTTTTGTCCGCCAAAGCCTGCGCTGGCTGGGCCTGGGTCATCTGGTGCTGGCATTGTTGTTGATGGCGGCCTTGCCCAATCCGCTGTTTGTACTGACACTGTTGCAAACCATGACGGCACTCTGGATGCTGGGTTGCTGCCTCTGGTGCGTACTGCAACGCCAGCGCAATGCCAGCTTTTTTACCGTTGCCTGTCTGGCGCTGACACTGCCATTGGGGCTTTCATTTTTGCGTACCATGCAATGGTTTCTGGCATTGCCGCGTTTTGATCATGGCCTTTCCTGGGGGGCAGCCTTGTGCCTGTTGCTACTGAGCTTTGCGCTGGTACACCGTGTCAAATTAATGCGGGACGATCAAACCAGCGCCCAACATGCATGCTTCAAGGCACAGCAAAATCTGGTTGAAAATCTGCAATCGTCAGAACGGGTATTGGAACAAAGCGTCACCCAGCGTACCGCCGCGCTGTTGCATAGTCATCAGGCACTGAGCGAAACCAATGCCAAGCTGGTCAAAGCCTGGACCGCCGCCCAGCAATCGCGCCAGCATGCGCAACAGGCGCAAGATCAGGCGGCACTGTCACTGGATCATTTGTGCAGCGCGCAAATGCAACTGGTGCAACTGGAAAAAATGGCAGCGCTGGGGCAATTGATTGCCAATGTAGCGCATGAGATCAATACACCAATCGGTGCCATCAAATCCAGTGGCCGCACCATTGCCGATACGCTGAACCTGGCCATGACCAATATGGTGCAATTGTTTTTGACGCTTGATCAGGCCAGCCTGACTTTGTTCCTGTCTCTGCTGGCACAAGCGCAGCCAACGCTGCTGCGCAGTACCCGCGAAGAACGCAGCCAGACCCGAAAGGTCGCGCAGGTGCTGGCAGAACAAAATATTCCCGAACCCCAGCTCAAAGCCAACTTGCTGGTGCAATTAAATGTTCACACCCGTCTGGCCGAATTTTTACCGCTACTGTGCCACCGCGAAGCCAAGCTGATTTTAAAAACGGCCAACAACATCGCCTCCGTCATCAGCTCCAGCAACAATATCAATATTGCCGTTGAGCGCATGGATAAAATCATTTTCACGCTCAATTCATTTTCCCAGACCGATGTTCATGATGCGATGATGCCTGTCGATGTGCGGCGTGGAATGGATAGCATTCTGGGAATTTACCGCCATTTGATCCGCCAGGGCTGCGAAGTGGTGCGCGATTATGACGAAGTGCCACAGGTATGTTGTGTTCCGGAGCAATTGAACCAGGTGTGGACCAATTTAATTCACAACGCATTACAAGCAATGCAATATCAGGGCGTGCTTGGCATTACGATCCGTCAGCATCTGCAGGAGGTGATGATCAGTATCAGCGACACCGGTTGCGGCATTCCTGAAACGATTCGCGAACGCATTTTCGATGCGTTTTTTACCACCAAGCCAGTTGGCGAAGGCAGCGGACTGGGTTTATCGATTATCAAAACCATTATTGAACGGCACCAGGGACGCATAGAAATCGAAACCGAAGTGGGTCGTGGCAGCACGTTTTCGGTGTTTTTGCCAACCCTGCCAGAACCACCCGGCCCGCCCCTGCCCGGCCAGACTGACCGTGCTTCGCTGCGCACAGAGGAAAACGCATGAAGATCGTGTTCCCGCACCCATTATGGCTGATGGTGTGCATGATAGTCCTGTGCCTCACCTGCCAACGCACCCAGGCGCATGTCGATCTGAAGCTGGAAGCGCAGGGCCAGGACGAACTGAATTTGAACCCCTATCTGGCGGTGCTGGAAGACCGCGAGCAAAATTTAACCCTGCCCCAGATCCAGCAGGAAGGGCTGGCGGCCAATTTTGTCAGCCATCTGGCCAGCCAGGAAGTGCTCAATTTTGGCTACACCCGCTCAGCCTACTGGTTGCGTCTGAAATTGCGCAACAACAGCGATCAGGCGGTCGAACGGTTGCTGGAAATCAGCTACGCCCTGATTTCCCATATCGACTTCTATCAGACCGATGGCGACAAGGTGGTGCGCATGGTCCGCACCGGCAATGCCCACCCCTTTGCCAGCCGGGCCTATCCGCATGCGCAATTTGTATTTCCGGTTGTGCTGCCGCCGCATAGTAACCATACCGTTTACTTGCGCCTGCAATCGATCAATACCATGATGGTGCCCGCCAAATTATGGCAAGTCGAGCACTTTGAACTGGCCCAGCGCAATAACTATCTGCTGCAAACCGGCTACTTTGGCATGGGTTGCGCCATCATCCTGTTTAATCTGTTGCTGGCGGTTCTGTTGCGCGATACCATTTATTTGCGTTATGTGCTGTATCTGGTGGCGATGATCCTTGGCTCGGCAGCCGAAAAAGGCCTGGCCGAACAATATTTGTGGCCACAGGCTACGGTCTGGCAAGAAATCAGCAGCGATTTTTTTGGCACCATGACGCTGGGCAGCATGTTGTTGTTCATGCGCGCCATGCTCGATACACCCCGGCTCATGCCGCGCCTGGACCGGCTGTTTCAGTTGATCGCGGCCATATTTGTGCTGGTACTGGCCGGTTTGGTACTGGCGTTTGGTGCCTTCGTTGAAATTTCCAACCAACTGGTGCAATTGACGCTGTTGCTGATTTTGGGCACCGGGGTGTACTGCGCAATCAAGCGCTATCGCCACAGCGCCTATTTTTTCCTGGCCTTTGGTCAATGGAGTCTGTGTGCCTTTATTACGGCCTTCATGTATTCAGGCTTCCTGCCAAGCAATGCGTTGACCGTCAACATCATGCAAATGGGGGCCGCCCTGGAAATGCTGCTGCTGGCGTTTGCCCTGTCCAACCGTTTTGAGCGCATCGCCGAAGAACGCGACCAGGCCCAACGCGCCGCACTGCAGGCACAGCAAAGCCTGCTGGAAAATCTGCAATCGTCCGAACGCCTGCTGGAACAAAGAGTGGCCGAACGCAGCAAAGAACTGGCGCTCAGCAATCAGGCGCTGGCGCTGGCCAATCACGAGTTGATCGAGGCTTGCAATGCCAATGAAGCTGCAAGGGTTGCAGCCGAACAGGCGCACCAGCAAACCACGACGGCGATGGAACAATTGCATGCGGCGGAAAAACGGCTGGTGCAATCAGAAAAGATGGCGGTGCTGGGGCATTTGATCAGTGGCATCGGCAAGCAATTGTATGCTCCCATCCGCACCATTAAAAGCAGTGGCAAACAAATCGAACAGGCATTACGCCAGACCATTGAGCAAAACCTGCCACATCTGCTGCAAAACCTGCAGCAACATAGTTTGCATCTGTTTTTGCGGCTGATTTCGCCACACGAAATGGCACGCCATGCGCCAGAATCCACCACCATGCGCCATCTGTTGCAACAACTCAAGCAACTCGGCCTGCAACACGCACGGCGCGATACCCAGACCCTGATCGAACTCAATGCCCAGGCCCATCTGACGCAATACCTGCCGCTGTTGCAACATCCTGATGCGGAAGACATCATGCAAAGTGCGGCACAAGTCGGCAGCATTATCCACGGCACCGAAAAAATCAATGCTGCCGTCAATCAGGTCAGCAAAATCGTGATGGCATTAAAAACCTTTTCCCGCTTCGACCCGGAAGGCGAACCCGGCCCGCTGTACCTGGAAGATGGCATTGAAATCGTATTGACCTTGCACCAGAACCGCTTCAAACACGGCATTCAGTTACAGCGCCGCTTCCAGCGTTTGCCCGCCTTGCTATGCCTGGCGGGTGAATTAAATCAGGTCTGGAATAATTTGATTCAAAATGCACTCGATGCCATGCCAGAACAGGGCCTGCTGGTGATCAGCATTGAACGCAGCGGCGACTACGCGCTGGTGACGATTTGCGACAGCGGTTGCGGCATTGATGCCGCCAATCTGGATCATATCTTCGATCCGTTTTTTACCACCCATGCCCAAAGCAATGGACTGGGCCTGAGTATCACCAAAAGGATTATTGAAAAACACCACGGCAAAATCAAGGTCGAGAGCCTGCTCGGCCAGGGCACCACGGTCAGGGTTTATCTGCCAATGTCTTGAAGATGGTGGCCATTTGCATGCAGGTGGTCAGGGCAGCACCGGTAATGGCGTCAAACAGCGCGTCGGAAAAGGCGCAGTTGTCCAGAAACTGGTACAAGCCATCAGCGTGGCCGGGGTCTTCTTGTGCATGCAGACGCATGGTGCGAAATGCTGCGGCCGGAAAGCCGGTTTGCTGCTGATAACGGTCAATATCTTCCAGCCGCATGGCATAACCTTCCAGCACCACCATATAACCAAACAACATGGCGGGGTGATGATTGTAAATCCAGTAGTACTGGCAACCCGGCAAGGCGGCGATATGCGCTGGCGGGGCCGCTTCCAGCACCGATTCCCGGCTTACCCCCAGCACCTGGATATCTTCCAGCAACCAGTCGGGGTGATTGAGTTCATCCTGGCGATGCCATTCCATGTATTCAAACAGACCGCGACAACTGGCGTCACCTTGTTGCCAGCGTCGCCTGGCTTGGTCTGCCGCCACGCCCATCAAATGATCATTGGCACGGATAATCTGGTGCAGGGCAATCTGGTAATCAAGGAACAATTGCGGCAGCCGTGCGCCGAAAATTTGCTCGGCCACAGCTCCGGAAAACTGACTTACCGCGATATCGGTTTTAAAACGCAAACGGGCCAAACGTGACATGGCGCTTCCCCTTATGGATTAAGTCCGGCTTGCCGCCCGGGCACTACCGCCGTAACGATGCCGGGGCCTGCCATCACCTGGTGGCAGGCATGCCGGACAAGCTTACAGATAGGCGAACGATGAACCAACCCGGCCCACCAATGGCGCGCTCAATACGCCAGCAATACGGACAAAGGCCGCAAACTCATCATCACTGATACTGCGGATGGCATCAATTTCATCCTGGGTCAAACTGCCGTCGCCCGTCAGCGTCAAATCCGAAGCAAACAGGGTCATGGCCTGGCTGGAATCAGCCCGGAATGCACTACGAAAAGTCTGGCTAACGGCAGCCAGACGAACCACTTCTCTTGCGTTCTCGACACTCATAATATTCTCCTTGATGTAGTCAAAACGAACCCGGCGAAAGCTGCAACATGCGTATTTGTACCCTGCAAGCAATTGTTGCAATACGGCAAAATACCAATTCATACTACCCCCCCACCGGGAAAAATCAAGCCTTTCCTTGATTTAAAGCACGAATTGTTACCTGACAACATCAAATCATCCACTACCCACCCAAATCGACAGAATTTCTTGACATTGAGCAAGAATCGGTTTTACATGAAGCCAGCTTGCCCGTTTTGCTGACCCGATCCGAGAGGTTTATTGTGACTGCGCGCCATGTTCTCCTGATCAATCCCCCCTTCGCCAGCATCCATTGGCCCGCCCACGGCATGCACGTTTTGCAAAGCGTGGCCCGGCAAAACGGCCATCAGGTCGATCTGTTGTATGCCAACCTGATGTTTGCCCGCGTACTGGGCGAAGATTTGTATGAAGCGGTGTGCGACTACAACTGGACCGAATTTCTGGGCGAGCGCATCATGGCCTGGTTTGCCTTCGATGGCCGGATTGCCGCCCCCGATTTATCCGGCCTGCCGCAAGCACTCAGGACCGAGATGCCACGTCTGCATCAGCTTATTGACCTTTGGCAGCAACAGGTGATGGAACGGGTGCGCCAGCACCCCTGCAGCATCATCGGCTTCACCAGTACCTTTGAACAAACCCATGCCTGCCGTATCTTGCTGCGTGCCTGCCACAGCGCGCGCCCGGAGTGCCGCCTGATCATCGGTGGTGCCAATTGCGACCGTGGCATGGCCGAAGGC
>JBDLSU010000041.1:0-3178 GCA_039799405.1 Pseudomonadota bacterium
GGCGGTGGAAGTTTCATGCGTCAGTTGTGGTTTGGGCTGGCCGAATAAAAACGGCAAGCTGCCACCGACATACGCGCCCAGCGCCAGATACCACCAGCCGGGGCCGATGAAATTAAACAAATGTCCCACCAGCACCATTAAGGCGCAGAAACTGCCACTGAAATTGGCGCGGGATTGCAAATACCTCATGTGACGCTTTCCAAATATAACGGATCAAAAGCTGGCGGCGGCTTGGCGCGATAAAGCCGCTGGCAAACCGATGGTTTGCTGGGCTACTGGAAGGTACGGATGTCTTTCATCACCCGTGCCAGGTTCACCTTGCGTGCATCAAACACCCGCCCGCCAGTCACTTCAGCCAGTTCCTGCATTTCGTTTTGTTTGGCATCGCCATACAAAATCGCAAATACAGGTACCCGTGGCTCACCTTGCTTTTCAATAAATTGCTTGAACGAATTCAAACCCATGCCATGGGTGTTTTTTCCATCGGTCAGCAAAACAATCGACACCGTGCGCTCACCCTTGGCCAGCACCTGTTGCGCTTGTGGGTAAATTTTTGCTACCGAGCCAAAGATGGCGGTGCCACCATCGGGCAGCAACTGGTTGACCTGTTGCCCGATACGGTTTAACACGTCGCGGTTTTTGGCTTCATCTTGCGTCAGGTCGTACACCTGGTTTTCCAGCGTGTGGTCGGAAAACGGAATGATTTCGATATGCTCACGGGCGCGGAAGGTGGAAAAACGGCCGGAACCGGAGGTGGTGCTGGCAATCAGGTCGTTCAGCGCATCCTTGGCCTGATTGATGCGCTCGCCCTGCATTGACCCGGACACATCAATCACAAAGTAAGAACTGGCCGGGCGCGAATAACTGTTCAAAAAGCCCTGCAAAATCGCATCCACTACTTTAATCGAGGACGGGAACGGCAATTCATTTACCACCTCGCTAGAATCCGAACCCGTGAGCGGGGTACGGAAGGTGGTGCTGGCGATTTGTTTTTGCATCTCGGCGCTGCGAAAGTGGTCAACCAGCCTGCGGTAAAACTCGCTCTTGGCTGATTGCGCCAGCAGCATCAGCGGATAGTCCGCCGTGATGACGCCTTCCTTGGGGATGATCACCGTGAGGGCGGTGCCACGGCTGTTCAAGCTGCGGATCACGCTTTCATAATTGATGATGCCATCCATGCGCGCCGATTTGGCCAAAAACATGTCGGCCAGCGCGCCGGACGAGCCTGCGGTCATCGATTGTCCGGCAAATAATTCCTTCAGTTTGCCAGACGGAATGTCTTTTTCTTCCAGCGCATCACCCTTGCCCGACAGTTCTGCCGCCAGCCCCACCAGCGCTACAAAGCCGGTATTCGAGCCAGTGGGGTTGGTCATGGCGAAGTGGAATTTACCGTTTTTCGATTCTTTCACGACATCGGCCCAGCCGATTTTGCCTGATTCCCAGCCCAGGGTTTTGGCTACTTCCGGCTTCACCCCCAGCACCACGCGTGAGTACATGGTTTTTTCCGATGCCTTGATTTGCGCCTTTACCGCAGGCACCAGTTGCAGGTATTTGCCGTGCGAAATCCAGACTGCATCGTAATTATTTTTTTCACCCAGGCGGTCCACCGCATCGAGCGTACCGGTGTAATCAAACACCACGTTCACGTTCTGGCTCTTGCCATAGGCGGTGACCAGATCGGCCACGTCTTTCAGTTCGGACCCGGCCAAAATGCGAAATGGCTGGCCGCTATTGGTGGTGCTATTGGCACTATTGGCAGCATTATTGTCGCCAGCGCCAGCCTTGCTGCCGGGTTTGTTGCAGCCGCTCACCAGGCCAAACAGGGTCAGTAGCGTGAGTGCGGCCAGCGTGCGTTGCAGCCAGTTGCCAGGGCCAAAACGCGAGAGGGAAGAATTATTCATGTCCGGCCTTCACAGTGTCAGAATGGGTGCCGCATCGACTTCAATTTTGCGTTCCTGGCTAATGCGCGTATGCGCTTTTTCCAGTTCGGACCGCAGCATCTGGTTATTTTGCTGCATGCTACTCAGTGCTTCGGAGCGGTATTTTTCCATTTTGTCCATCGCCGAATAGGTTTGCTCGAACATGTTTTGCAGGGTTTTGACGCCCATGATCGGGTCGCTGGCAAACTTGGTGGTCATTTCCACATGGGTGTTCAGCGCCTGTCCGGTGGCGGCGATCAGGTTTTCAATCTCCTGCTTGGAGCCATTCAACATTTCCTGGGTCGCGATCTGGTTGCCAGTGGCGCGCGCCAGTGTTACCGCAATCGAGAGCGCGGCCATGCCCAGGGTCAGGATGCGGTCGCAGCCGTTCATGGTTTCGCGCCCGGTTTTGCGCAATTCGCCCATTACCTGATAGGCGTTGATGGAGAGCGCTTGCGCCGCTTGCACATCGCCCAGATTTTGCCGCACGTAGTACAGCACTTCTTGCTCGAACAGGCGGGCGCGGTCGGGGTCGGTCAGCTTCAGGCTGTCGATATTGCTTGTGAGTTGTTGATCAACATTGCGGATGAAGTAAGCCATGCCTTCCAGCTTTTCCAGCGCGGCCCACAGTTGCTGCCGTGCCAGCCCCATTTCGGCCACGTCTTTGGCGATTTCATCTTTGGCCGAAATAATCTGGCCCTGAATTGCGGCCAACTGGCTTTCGGCCGATTCATAACGGCGCAGATAGCGGTTCAGCTTGTTGGCAAACGGCAGTGGAATGCCCAGTACCTTGGTCGGGGTGAATAAATCGCCCTGGGTGGCCGGATTCAATTCATCAAACAGGGTGCGCATATTGGCGATGGCGTTATAGGCCGGGGTGTCTTGCGCGCCGACAAAATTGCTCTTGGTGAAACGGTTGGTCAGGGTGGTGGCCTCGGCAATTTCCTTGCGCCCGAGTGAGAATGCGCCGTCCAGCTTTTGTTTGAAAGCATCCGAAGCCGGATCGCCCTGCAGCAAATTATTCACGTAACTGGCCAGTTGGCTGTCGATTTTGGCTTGCATTTCGGCAGGCAGTTTTACCGCACCCGCAACTTTGCCGGGCGGCACCACCGCAATCACTTCCGGTGGGTCGAGTACCAGCGGGCTGTCGGCGTTGTTCTGATTGCTGCTCATCTTATTTCCCTTCCATTTTGAGGGTGATGCTGGAAATCATGGCGTCGAGCATGGCCGGGGTCGGGGTTTCTGCCAGATTGATCAAT
>JBDLSU010000042.1:0-6707 GCA_039799405.1 Pseudomonadota bacterium
ATGTCGGCCCCGGGGCTGCCACTGCCTGCAGTGTTCAGACCTCATTTGCGTTGGTTTGCGTTTGCCCTGGGGTCGCCCTGACCGGATTGGCGCGGCAAACTGACGCATACTTCCAGCCCACCCTGGGCATGGTTGTGCAAGCTCAGTTCCCCCCCGTGCTGCAACACCACATTGCGCGCAATGGTCAGCCCCAGGCCAGTGCCACCGGACTGGCGCGAGCGCGAGGTTTCGAGCCGGAAAAATGGCTCAAATACGCGCTGCAAATGTTCTTCGGGTATACCCTGGCCGCCATCGCGGATCCGGATCTGTACCGCCAGCGGAGTAGCGCTGATTGTCACATGGGCGTAGTGGCCATACTTGACCGCGTTATCGATCAAATTGACGATGCAGCGGCGCAAACCGAGTGGCCGGGCATGGATCGACAGGGCGACCTGACCCTGCAATTGCACTGCTTGTCCGGCATCCACCGCATCGCTGCAAATGCTGTCGAGCAGGGAATCGATGTCGATGCTTTTCATGGTTTCGGCACTGTCCACACTGCGCGCCAATTCCAGCCCTTCGCGCACCATGTCTTGCATGCCGACCAGATCGCTGATCAGTTTTTCGCGCAGATCATCATCTTTCACTTTTTCCAGGCGCAAGCGCAGGCGCGTGAGCGGGGTTTGCAAATCGTGCGTAATGGCGGCCAGCATCTGGGTGCGCTGGGTAATATGCTGGCGGATTTTGGCTTGCATGGCGTTGAAGGCCGAACTGGCTTGCACGATTTCGGTGCTGCCCTTTAATTCGAGCGGCGCTGCGTTGATATCACGCCCCAGATTGCTGGCTGCCTGCGCCAGTTTGGCCAGGGGCCGCATGGTCATTTGCGCGACAAAATAGGCCAGTACGCCAATACTTGCTACAAACAGCAACAGGGTATAGCCGGGCTCGGTCCGGGGTGGCGGCATGATATTGCGCGGCGGCTGAATCGACAAGGCGACCTGGCTTTGGTCATGCAGGCGCACCAGCACCCGTTCACACAACTGCGGCGGTGGCTTGCCCGGCATGCCATGCGCGTCGGGCCGAAGGCACCGCAGTTGGCGCACGTCCAGTGCCTGCAAGGCGTAGGACGGGCCAAGGCGTTCGCTCAGGGCTTTGGCAAAATCACTTTGAATGGGCTGGCCCGGCTGCGCCATGTGGTTCCACGGTTCCAGCCGCATACCATGACGGTTGGCAACGCGCAAAAAGGCAGGACGTGCGGATTGCGGGATTGATTCCAGCGCCAGAATCAATTGCTCGGCGCGCTCAACCAAATGGATTTCGCGAAACTGGCCAATCACGCGCTGGCGCTCGCCCTGAGCCAGCCACCAGGTCAGCATGGCCGACGCGATAATACCCAATAACAGCACCAGAAATACCCGGCTACTCATGCTGCGCCAAAATGGCTTCATGTTTTGGGCTCCGTTTTGGCTTCATGCGTGACCTGGGTTGCCAACACATAGCCGCCATTGCGCACGGTTTTGATAATTTGCGGCGAGCGGGCATCTTCGCCCAGTTTTTGCCGAATCCGGCTGATCTGGATATCGATCGAGCGATCAAACGGATCGGCTTCGCGGCCCTGGGTAAAGCCAAGCAGTTGATCGCGGTTCAAGACCCGGTTCGGGTGTTCCAGAAACACGCGCAACAAGCGGAATTCCGCGCCCGACAGCATGACCAGGGTGCCATCCGGCTGAATCAGATGACGCGCAGAAAGGTCGAGCACCCAGCCAGCGAAACTGATGCGCTCGATATGTTCTTGCACCTGATTCGAGGGCATGGCATGGCTGCGCCGCAAGACACTGCGAATGCGTGCCAGCAATTCACGCGGCTCAAACGGTTTGGGCAGGTAGTCATCGGCCCCCATTTCCAGCCCGAGGATGCGATCGAGTGGCTCGGCACGCGCTGTCAGCATGATGACGGGCAGATCGGACTGTGCGCGCAGTTTGCGGCAGAGTGACAAGCCATCTTCGCCCGGCATGTTCACATCCAGCACCACCAGATCGGGCCGTTTTTGTTCCAGCACTTTCCACATGGCGCTGCCATCGGCGGCGCTCAGGGCGGCATAGCCGTTGTTGTCGAGGTATTCCGCCAGCAAGCTGCGGATCTCGCGATCGTCATCGACGATGAGTATTGTAGATATCGGTTCCATGGGGCTATTATCAATGGTTTGTAGCGGCTTGCAAAGGTGCGAACAGCCTGAATTTGTATCACCATGTTTGTTTCACACACGGCGATACAATACGATACAAAAATCAGGCATTACGACACGCAAGAGAAACATCATGGGCCTAAGATGACTTCATCGACGCAACATTTCTCAACTGGTCGAATTTTCAATCCACGCTTTTCAAAAGGAAATGATGATGAACACTTTTCGCAAAACCCTGTTAGTCGCCAGTGCTGCCCTGGCTTTGCTCGGCGGTGCTGCCTTTGCTGATGACCGCCATGGTGCCCCAGGTGCGCAGATGATGGAGCGTATGCAAGCGCATCGTACCCAGAAGCTGGCGCAACTGCACGACAAATTGAATTTGCAAGCCAGCCAGGAACCAGCCTGGACCACGTTTGTGACAGCGTTGACGCCACCCACTCCACCGACCCCGGCGCAACGTGCCGAATTCGAGAAATTGAGCGCGCCAGAACGTGGCGACCTGATGTTGGCCCGTTTGAAGCAACATGAAGTCACCGCCGCCAGCCACCTGGCCGCCTTAAAAACCTTTTATGCCCAATTGAGCACGGATCAGCAAAAGATTTTTGATGCCAATTTCAAGCCGATGCGCCCGCGACACGGCGTCCACGGCCACGGCCCTGATCACAAAGGCTAATTCCGCAAGAAAGTAATAAGCCTGTCCCTGGGACGGCACTGTCAATATTGGCAGTGCCGTATTTTTTTGCCAGTGGATTATTGCAACGCATCCGCCAATGCGCTGCCCGCCGATTGCAACCGAGCTGGTGCATTAATGCAGTTGCGGCCGATAGTCCGGGAAAAATTCTTTCATCAAAAATGCCTGCAATTCGGCACCAAACTCGGGTCTGGCATTGAGTGGCACCACGCGCCCAAGGCGATGGGACTGCCAGGTAAATTCGGCTTCGCGCTCTTTGCGAATTTGTACAATCATGCTTTTGATGATGGCGGTTTCAATGTCTTTTTCCCCGCCCAATTCCACTTCAACTAACCGGGGCGACTGGCGCTTGAGGTTTTTATTCCAGCCATTGAAGGTAAATTCAGCTTTAAATGAACTGATACGCCCTAACGAAAACACGCCACCATGTTGCTCGTTGGCGGCTTTGGCACGCGCTTGCAAATTGGCCAGATTGGCGTGGGCCTGACGCACCGCACGCTGGCTATCGCTCTCGGCATTTTGCTCGCTATCCGGCGCGCTCTGGGTTTCGGCGCGACGTTTGCGACGCGACTCCACCAGCGCCATCATGTCTTCAGCGGGCTCTGGTGTGGGCTGAACTTTGACTGACTCCGGCACCGGGGGCGGCAGTGGTGTCGGCAAGGTAATGGTATTTGCGATGGGGGGAAGCACTGGCGGGCGGCTTAGGGCTTTGGCGGTGCTGGGTTGCCGTGTTTTGGCGGGAGCAGGCCCGGGGGCGGGCTTGGGTGCGGGTTTTGGCAGTGGTGCCAGCCAGACGGTTTGTTCGCCATTGCCCTCGGCAGGTTTTTTTTCTCGTAAAAATGGCTTCGGTTGCATCACCAGCCAAAACACAGCACCGTGAAACAGCAATGCCACCAGCAATGCCAGCTTGCGCCGCTTCTGGGGATGGGCAAACGATTCGGGAGTGGCAACGCGAAAAATCATTGAAGAACAAAACCCGGCAGGCCAAAATTTTTGATACCGTATTATAGAGGCTGGCACCCGAATACGTAGAACTGTACATTTCAGATACAAAAAATTCCGGCCATGGGCAATGCCAGGCCGGAAGGGATTCAGGCTGGAGTGCTGCTAACCGTCATTATTGATACGCTTAATTAATTCCTGCAATACAAATTCGGAACGATCATTTTCAACCTGGCAAGTGCCGGCATTTTCATGCCCCCCGCCACCATATTCCAGCATTAATTCACCTATCCGGGTTTTGGAGCTGCGGTTAATAATCGACTTGCCTGTGGCGAATACGGTATTCTGGTTTTTCAGGCCCCACAGAACGTGAATCGAAATATTCACCTGTGGGAACATGGCGTAAATCACGAAGCGATTGCCTGCGAAAATAATTTCTTCTTTCCGCAAATCGAGCACCACCAGGTTTTTATGAATAGTGACACAACGCTGGATTTGTTCGCGACATTTTTCTTCATGCTCAAAGTACAGTTTGCTGCGCTCCATCACATCCGGCAATTGCATGATTTGGGCGATGTCATGATTGCGACAATAATCGATCAAATCCATCATCAGGTTGTAGTTGGAAATGCGAAATTCGCGGAACCGCCCCAGGCCAGTGCGCGCATCCATCAGGAAATTGAGCAAATTCCAGTCGGTCGGGTGCAAAATCTCTTGCTCGGAAAACTGGGCCGAATCCGCCTTGTCAACTGCTGCCATCATGTCGCTCCAGGACGCAGGAAACGCCTTTTCGCCACCGTAATAGTCATACACCACCCGGGCCGCTGATGGTGCCGCAGGGTGAATCACATGGTTGGGGCGTTCGCCACTGTTACGCAAGGTTTCGGAATGATGGTGATCGAATGCCAGATGTACACCCGGTACAAAGGGCAGATTGGTGGTGATATCGTTATCATTGATCTCGATTTTGCCGTCCTGCATGTCTTTGGGATGCACAAACTTGATTTCTTCAACCATGTTCAAATGCTTCAACAAGACCGCGCAGACCAGACCATCGAAATCACTACGGGTTACCAGACGATATTTTTTTGCTTCTGCTGACATGGAGGCCACCTCTTATCAAGAATTTCACAGCCAATGAATGATCAACGCACCAGGCGCAAATTCACAAGCACGCAGGCGCAAAAGCAGGCGAATGACACATGCACAAACGACTGGCATTCGAAAATTGTACCCTACTCCCGCCACGAAGTTTCAACCGGAAGCCGACACGATAAACAAACAACGATTTCGCAACAACAAGCACGCATTTTTCTATCCGGTTTTTTACCATTTCAACCCCAGCTTTATGCAGGCTGTCGCAATCCGTTGGAGTTGCAGTTTGATTTTGCGTACAGTAACACTAAACCAAAATCCTCCCTGATCTTGCCTTGCCAAAATAGGTTCACAAAATGAAACCAGAAAACTTAGAAAAAATACAGCACTCCAGCAAAATTATCATTGAGTGGCTGAGCCATGCTTTCGATGTCGTGGCCGATTGGGTAACTGCCATGCCGTGGTGGCGCTTTCTGTTGTATTCAGTGATTGCCATGATCGCCGCTGCCATTTTGCAGGAAACGGTTTTTTCCAGCAAGATTGAAGAAACCACCATTTCGCAACCGGCAAAGAAACGCAAACCACCCACACCACCGAAAGTGGACTTAAATGTTCATATCGATGAAAATGGGGTTCATATTAAAAAAGTAACCCCAACACCTTCCACGCCAACAGTTACAGCCACCGCACCTCCGGCGTCAGCCGCAGTACCACCGCCTCCGGTCGCGCCATTGGTGGCCAAACCACCAAAATCGGCTACAGGCGAGGAAGAAAGCACCAATGCCGCGACCGATGCAGCGCAAGCTGCCAAGGAAGCGGCTGAAGCAGCACGTGAAGCCACAGAGGCACTGCATGCTGCCGTCAAACAATATAATGAAATTTCGGAAAAAGCCAACGAGGAAGCGCTGGATGCCGCCAATGCGGCAGTCGAAGAAAAAGTCACTCATTATCGCAACGAATCTTCCGAATGGTTCAAAAAATTTGTAATTCTCTCGGTATTTGCCCTGTTTGGTACTAAAGCGTTAATGGGCGGTAAGAAGCGTGCGGAAACCCAGGCCGCTGCCGCCCGGGAAGTTGCCGAACGCGAAGCCTTGCAACGCCAGGTCAGTGAGGCCAAAATGCAGATGATGCAAGCCCAGGTCGAACCACACTTTTTGTTCAACACCCTGGCCTCGGTGGAATATTTAATTGAAACCGACCCGCCACGTGCATCATTAATGCAACGGAGCCTGATCAAATACCTGCGTGCGGTACTACCGCAAATTCGCGAAATGACTCCCAGCACCAATCTGGGGCGGGAGGCTGATATCGTGTCATCGTATTTGGATTTGCTGAAAATGCGCATGGAAGAGCGGCTTACCATCCAGTTGAATATTCCAGCCAGTTTGCGCAACGCCGCTTTCCCACCGATGATGCTGCAGCCTCTGGTCGAAAATGCCATCAAGCATGGGTTGGAATGTAAAGAGCAAGGTGGCACTTTGAGCATTGATGCGGAAGTCATCAAAGATACCTTGCGCATTCGGGTCGCTGATGACGGGGTTGGATTTGGTGTCATGCCCAGTGATGGCACCGGGCTGGGATTGACCAGTATCAGGGAACGGCTGACAATGTTGCATGGCAACCTGGGCCAACTGATTATTGAACCGAATCAACCTGGTGGCGTGATCGCGATAATTGAAGTACCCTATCAGGTAGCAAGTTAATTTGCTTGCACAAGCTTTTTGTTTACACTGCGTCGCGCCACCTGTTGCTTCAGGTGGCTTGGCGCTTGATCATTTTATACAGCAAACTCCTTCACTATGCCAACTGCCATCA
>JBDLSU010000043.1:0-4454 GCA_039799405.1 Pseudomonadota bacterium
AGCTTGGGTTGCTCCAACACCCGGCTCAGGAAATGCTGCTGCTCTCTATATCGCTTAATAAACTCTGCTGTTGTGTACGGTGTTGGATTGATCTTGCGCCCAAGCTGCTGCTCGGCATGGGCCAGCGCAGACAACAGCGTACCATAACTGAGTTGATCACTGATCACCATCAGGTCGATATCGCTGTCAGCGCTGGCGCTACCTTTGGCAATAGAGCCATAGACAAAAGCTACCCGGAGCGGAAGTTTTTCCAAAGCGGTGCGTAATATGGCGGTTAAACCGAAGGTCTTTTGAATCATGCCATGCAATTCCGGGTAGATTGGATTGGCATGGTTGGCTTGAAAGCGTCGCTGATTGCCGCTTCGTTCCGACAAGATAAGCCCGGCCAGTTCAAGTTGTTTTAACTCCCGTTGCGCCGACGCACTGCCCAAGCCGGTCAAGCGGATGATTTCATTAAGGTAAAAAGCCTCATCGACCCGCACGAACAGCAAGGCGAGGATTTTTTGCAAGGCAACGGAAAAGAGGGCATTGGTAATCATGTGCCAGATTCTAGCATGATCGTGCCAAGAATTGGCATGATCGCATGCGTAAGATCGGGCAGGGCGGAAAGTTCAGAGTCGAAAGAACCCGAACTATTTGGGATATTTCTCCAGCGCGTGCTTGATGTTCAGAATGGTGATGCTATCGCCACCATCTTTCGTGAAAACCACAAAAAACTCATTACGCTTGCTTCCGATATTGACCAATAACTCGCGCTCTCCCATGCCAAGTCGTCCGGGTTTGGATAAGTTCATCGGGTAGGGCAGGGTTTCGATTGCCGCGCGATTTTGTGAATCCACTTCCAGGGTGGCGTCGAATCCATAGCGTTCAAATGTGACATCCTGAATCCGCACCATGTCACGCAGTGCAGCCTGGCTCCAAACAATCATGCTGCGACGGGTTTTCTGGCCGATTCAAGCGCACGCAAGCGCAATTTTTCAAGATTCTCGTCCAGCTTTTGGCAGGCGGCATCATGACTGAGTCTGGGAGCGGGGTCGTTGATTGATGAAATAACTTCATTGCGCAGCCATTCAGTATGGGAACTGGTGACGAGCGGGGTGGCGATGTTTGGGTTGGATTCTTCCATGATGAACCTCGTTGGAACCAAGCGGACGGATGCCTGATTATTTCAGAAAGCCGCTCAGAGGACAAGGGAAACTGGTCTCCCCGACAAGAATCGAACTTGTATCCCACGCTTAGGAGGCATGTGCACTATCCATTGTGCTACGGGGAGCGCCTTCAGGGAGCACATTATAGCTGAGAATGGCGATAATACTTGTGAGCGAATGGGCGAAGTGTCGGTACAATGCTTACTTTATTTCATTTACGGATACGCAGCCTGTAACGGCGGCGGCAAGCTCAGATTATGGCAGTGATTTCTCTTTCTTCGGCGCAATTGGCGTTCGGACATGTCGCGTTACTTGATCACGCGGAATTCTCTTTGGAAACGGGCGAGCGGGTTGGTTTGATCGGTCGTAATGGCACCGGTAAATCGTCGCTATTGAAAATTATTTCCGGGCGCATGAAGCTTGATGATGGGCTGCTGGTGATGCAGCAAAATCTGAAAATTGCCTATGTCGAGCAAGAGCCTTCGTTTGATCCTGACATGACGGTGTTTGATGCGGTGGCGTCTGGCCTGGGCGACTTGCCAGGACTGGTGGCGCAGTATGAGGCGTTGACCGGGCAACTGGGGGGCGATGAAGATGCGGCCCTGTTGGATCAGATGCATGAAATCCAGGTCAAGCTGGATGCGGCCGACGCATGGCAACTGACGCACAAGGTGGAAAATACCCTGAACCGGCTGAATTTGAGTGGAACGGCGCTGATGCAAAGTTTGTCGGGCGGGATGAAAAAACGGGTGGCACTGGCTTGTGCGCTGGTGAGTGCGCCGGATGTGTTGCTGCTGGATGAGCCAACCAACCATCTGGACTTTAGCTCGATCATCTGGCTGGAAGAATTGCTGCGTGAATATCGCGGCAGTGTGCTGTTTATTACCCATGACCGCCGTTTTCTGGATCAGGTCGCCACCCGGATTATTGAACTGGATCGCGGCCGCTTGCTGTCCTTCCCCGGTAATTTCACCACCTATCAGACCCGCAAGCAAGAGTTGCTGGAAAACGAAGCGGTGGAAAACGCCAAGTTTGACAAGTTTTTGGCGCAGGAAGAAGTCTGGATACGCAAGGGTGTGCAAGCGCGCCGTACCCGTGACGAGGGCCGGGTGCGACGGTTGGAAGCGCTGCGCGACAAACGCGCCGAGCGGCGTGAGCGTCAGGGCCGGGTTAATCTGGAGCTGGCGGCGGGCGAGCGTTCCGGCAAAATCGTGGCGGAACTGGAAAACGTCAGCAAGCGCTATGGCGACAAGGTGGTGGTGAAAGATTTTAGCGACATTATCATCCGGGGCGACAAGGTCGGCTTGATCGGTGCCAATGGCGCTGGTAAAACCACCTTGCTGAAATTGATTCTGGGCGAACATGAGGCCGATAGCGGCACCATCAAACTTGGCACCAAATTGCAGGTAGCGTATTTCGACCAGATGCGCGAACAGTTAAACGAAGAAGCCAGCTTGCTCGATACCATTGCGCCGGGCAGCGACTGGGTCGAAATCAATGGTCAGCGCAAGCATGTGATGACGTATCTGGGCGACTTTTTGTTCGCGCCGGAACGCGCACGTTCTCCAGTGAAATCGCTGTCCGGTGGTGAGCGCAATCGCTTGCTGCTGGCGCGCCTGTTCGCCAAACCAGCGAATGTACTGGTGCTGGATGAACCGACCAACGATCTGGATATCGACACGCTGGAATTGCTGGAAGAGCTGCTGGAAGAATATGAAGGCACGGTGTTTTTGGTCAGCCATGACCGCATCTTTCTCGATAATGTAGTGACCCAGGTGATTGTGGCCGAAGGCGAGGGCGTATGGCGGGAATACGTGGGCGGTTATAGTGACTGGGAACGTACCCGTAGTTCAGTTGCCAAACCGGGCAAGGAAGCGCTGCCAGTGAAGGCGGCTCCGGCCGCCGCCGTTGCGCCGCCGCCGGTGGTGGCTCCGGCTGCGCCGCGCCGCAAACTGAGTAATAAAGAACAGCGTGAACTGGACGAGTTGCCGAAATTGATCGCCAAGCTGGAAGACGAGCAATCGGCGATTGCGGCCATGCTGGCTGACCCCAATATCTACAAGGAAAAAGTCGCTGAAGTGAAGCGTTTGAACCAGCGCAACAGCGAAATCGATGAACTGTTGATGGATGCGCTGGAACGCTGGGAGGCGATTGAGGCACGCGCATCCGGTGAGTGATTGACTCGATGCAGGATGCGTCAGTCGTGCATCCTGCAACCCGGCTTACTTGGTGCGGCGCTTTAAATCGTTAAGACGAAAGCCCATCAGCCATAGCGCGGTAAAGTAACTGGCCGCGCCTGCGCTCACCACCGCCAGTAGCGCCAGTGCACGCAAGCTGGCGTGGCGCTGGCCGAGTTCGATCCAGTTGAAGGCATCGGCTGTCACTGAGGTGGTAGCTGCCAGGATGCAGAGTGCGCCAATCAATTTGCAATAAAAGAATAGCCAGCCACCGCAGGGCTGGTAGATATTGCGCGTGCGCAGGCCGATATACAGTAAGCCTGCATTCAGGCAAGCGCCCATACCAATCGATAGCGCCAGACCGGCCACCTGAAAATACGGCACAAATACCAGATTCATCAATTGTGTTGCGCACAGCACGCCAATCGCAATCTTGACCGGGGTGCGGATATCCTGGCGCGCATAAAATGCCGGGGCCAGGGTCTTGACCAAAATGATGCCGATCAGGCCGACGCTATACGCAATCAGGGGTTGCTTGGCCATTTGTACGGCGTGGGCATCGAATTTGCCGTAGTGGAATAGCGTGCTGATCAAGGGTTCGGCCAGCACGGCCAGGCCGATGGCGGCGGGCAGGGCCAGCAAGAAGTTCAGGCGCAAGCCCCAGTCCAGTAAGGCAGAATATTCTTGCTTGTCGCCATCCACGCTGGCTTTTGACAGGCTGGGTAGTAATATCGTGCCCAGTGCTACGCCAAGCAAGGCGGTAGGAAACTCCATCAGGCGGTCCGCGTAGGTCAGCGCAGAAATGCTGCCCTTGACCAGGTGCGAGGCGATGCTGGTATTGATCATCAGGCTGATCTGCGCCACCGATACGGCAAACAGCGCTGGCCCCATTTTCTGTAAAACCCGGCGCACGCCGGGGTAGGCCAGGCTGGACAGTGGGGTGAAAGTGAGGCGCGGCAACATACCAATTTTGATCAGGGCCGGAATTTGAATCAGCATTTGTGCCAGCCCACCAACCATGACCGCGCCCGCCATTACATAAATCGGCTGGCTGACATGCGGTGCCACCCAGAGCGAGGCGGCAATAAAGGATAAATTGAGTAGTACTGGCGTGAAGGCAGGGATTTTG
>JBDLSU010000044.1:0-5581 GCA_039799405.1 Pseudomonadota bacterium
ATCCTACGTATGGCAGCACGGCGTTTGTCTGGAATCCAAAAAACCGAACGCCAGAGCGGTATTGCAAGTCGATTACCACTTACGCACCCTGACCATTTGGGCCATCGGCCCGGACGCAAGAGATTATTTGATGCTGCTACGCAATGACATCAAAGAAATCTTATCCCGCCTATCCATCGCCCCGGATGAAATGATCACCCTCCCCGCCAGCACCCGCATTACGCATGGGCGGCTACCTTTTGGCCGTGACGATGAGCAAGCCGATTTTCAGCAAATTCAGGCGCTGGAGCGCTTGGGCAGGAATGAATATGTTTCCGCATCAGGATCAATTTATGACGTAAGCAAAATATTTCAACGCTTCATACCTGACACTGATCGTGCGCAACACAACACGATTAATCAAACCACCCACATTTACGGTACCGTGCATGGAAACACCATCACTGCCAAAGTCATTCATGACAGTTTCAACAAGCTCGCCGACTCACCCGCCACCGAATCGGTAAAGCAACAATTGAAAATCCTGCTCCAGGAAATCCAGGCCCTTCATGCAAAAGTACCTGAAGCGCAAAAAGCCAGAATTAGCGATATGCTGGATGACACGCAAGCGCTCATTACCGAAACCGCTCGCCCTACACCGCGCAAAAACCGCCTTGACATCAGCCTGTCCGGTATTTTGGAAGCTGCACAACAACTAGGGGCAATATCATGGCAACCAGTGGCTGACGCGGTTCATAAACTAAACCTTACCATCGAAGAACTTCCTTCAACATTATCGCCAGCATCACCCATTGCGACCCACTCGGTCAACAACAATGGCACATCCAATATCGGGTGATTTTTCAATTCAAAAATCGGCACATCGCCCTCTTGCACAGGTACAGGCGTTTCCCGCACACTTAAGCCCTTGCGAGGCTGTTCGCGTGGCTTATAGCTGATCACGCCAATAAAAACAGCCGTCCCCTCCCAATGTTTCAAAGCATTCAGCGTTTTACACAACCAATCCATCAAGCGCGCCGAAGCGTGAATTTGTTTTATCGCTTGAGGTCTTGCACCATGGCCAGGCTTGTTTTTCATCTCGATGATGAACACGTAGTCGCCACCATTGTGTTCCGTCACCAAAATGCAATCAGCCACAGTATGCAAGCCAGCCAAGGTGCCGCCAAGAAATGGAAATGGCTTTTTTCCATTTTGATCGAGTGAAAATGCAATCGAATCACGCGCATGAACAATCAGTAAATTGTGCTCGGACTCCGGTTCGGTAATATGCCAAACTGTGCGCTTGCGCCGCACTTGGCCATCGACCATCGCATCGCCGCCATCCGCATTGACAGGTGTGAAATGCCAATCCGGGTGGATCGCCTTTTCGATGTTTTTATGCAATAGCTGTTCGAGTGAAGTCATGAATGTCATCCCGCGTCCAATTCGCGCGCCAAATCCGGTTTACGCTTCATCCCGATAGGTGTAATAAATATCGTCACTGCTTTCATTTAACTGTTTGATGACTTGATCAAAGGTGCTGGCAACAATCCCTTCGTCCTGTTTGATCGTCATTGGCGATATGGCATTTTCGCCAAAATACCAAGCCTGCACGTCATTCAATTGCAAGGTCTCGGTTTCGATGAAGCCATATTTTGTCATCAGTTCGCTGCGTTGCGGGTGCGGGCACGCCAACAAAATCAGCGAGTTGATTTCACGCACAATGTAGTCACTATGGGTGCTACAAACGACATGTAATCCCGCATTCACCAGCCGCACCAGAATACGGGCCAATAAGCGCTGATTGGCCGGATGCAAATTCAGTTCCGGCTCGTCGATCATTAATATGTCGCCTGGCTGGGCATCGTGTTTGAGAAAGTACCACAGTCCAAACAGACTTTTCACAGTAGAGGAAGTCAGGTGCAAATCCAACACGGGAGCAGCGGCATTGCCAGCAGCTTGCAGCGGTGTGAAGCTGATGTTGCCTTCACTATCAACCGCGTACTTCCCCCCAGTCATATTTTTGACGTCATCTGCAATTTGCTCCAGCACGTTCAAACCTTCTATCTGCTGGTCAGGTTGACTCAGTTTGCTGATCTTGCGCAATGCATGTACGCCAGTGGCTTCAAAACGGCCCAGATTATTTAACCAATCGATGTATTTTCTGATCGGTTCGGCATAGGCTGATATCGGTATATCCTGATTCGATTTTTGATGCAGTCTGGCACTACGCTGATTGCGCAACTCATGGAAAAACAGATGTAAACCATTGCGCTCTGCAGGCAACAGGAACACGTTTTTGTATTCTTCCTTTTGCATCAAATGCGCCAGCAAAGTATTGGCCAGATAGTTGTCCGAATCATGTAGCGCAGGCTCAGACAGCGTGACCGTAATGGCCTTCTCGTGCGCTGCCTTATAAATCTTCAGAAACGCCTTCCCCTGATTGCCCAGGTCAAGGTGGAATTCAATCGGCCTGCCGATAGCCGATGCCAGCATTTCGTCTGTGTCGCCGATCCATTCAAAATTGCTTTGCTCGAACAAGGCAGGGTTGCCACTAAATATTTCAGGCAAGCGCAACTTCATGGCGTCATGGATGGTTTGGATAATCTGCGTCCGGTATTCTTGTACCCAAGCAGCCAGATCGAATGAGAGAACGCCATTGGCGTGCAATTGTTGATCCCATTCTGCCAAACCTAACTGCGCCGGATTGAGTGCAAGAATGGGGAGTTGCTGCAAAAAACCATACATCGCATACATGGCCCAGGTTTTTCCGGTGTTGTTGCCACCACATAGCAGTGTAAGCGGTTTGAGTGTAAGTTCACCCTTTGTTACTGTACCCAATTTCCGGATTGCAAAGCGCATATTGCTTAGATGATTGCCTGGTTTCATGATTTTCTTTGCGGTTGAATGGGCTGATTCGACTGTTGAATTATGCATGAATCCAAGGATTTATGGCGAGTCTTAAAGCACCTTGGGCAAGCCGCCCAGCGCGCCGCGCAAAAACAGTTCCGATAGCCGCACGAGTTCGCCGCTGGTGCGCGGCTTGGCGATGCGCCGCACCTGCGTCGCGCCATCCACGTCGCGCGAGATGACAAACAGACGCTGCTCGTCATCGTCCAGATTCAAACCATCCAGAACCGCCGGGTTGTGGGTGGTGAGGATCACCTGCTTGTCGTTTTCCTTGGACAATTGCACCAATTCTGAGGTCAGCTTTTCACACAGCTTGGGGTTGAGGGATGCGTCGATATTGTCGATGGCAAAAAATTTGGGTGTCAGGTCGGTGCTGAACAGGGCGAAATAAAATAGCAAGAAGAAAAAGCCCTCGTTGGCGCTACGGTGGTCGAAAAACTGTTTGTCGTCCGTCAAGTGGCGGTCAATGATATCGAGCCGCCCATCGGCTTCGCCTGCGCGCACCTGGAAATCCTCAAACCAGCCGAGCAGGCGCATGCGTTCCTTGATTTTGTTCAAGACGCCGAAATTCTCCTCGGCAAGTACACTTAATAATTTCAGAAGTCCTTCGCCATTGATGCCGAGTGGTTCGATTTGGCCTTCGCGTTGGAAAGTTCGGAGAGCGGTGTTTTCGGGAGAGTAAATAACAAAGTCGGCCAACTGCACGCAAACGGGTTCAAACATGGCATCCAAATCCGAAGTGCTAAGTTTTCCCTTAATTTTGCTGAGGGATGGATAAGCGGTCCATTTTGCATACGGTCGGTTATCATTGCTTACCTCCCAACCGACTGCTTCTTCATCCATTCTTGCCCAAAGCAAAATTGGCTCAGACGCGTTTGCAATATCAAATCCGGCTCGCATCCACTCCGGTTTGGTTACGCGAATCCCACGTGAAGCCAAAAATTCATTATCCAACTTGTCGGCAGCCGCTGCCGCAGCCAAAGCAATCGCCTCCAAAATATTGCTCTTCCCCGCCCCATTTTCCCCAATAAACACATTCACCCGCCCCAATTCCAGGCGCAGTTGGTCTATCGATTTGTAGTTCTGAATTTCAATTTCGGTGATCACGATCAATCCAGTCAGGCAAGAGGGAGGGGCGGCAATATTCAGCGGCAATTGTACTGCATTCATCCAGCTTCATGGCTGCAACCATGCAGCACGGTTTTGTGACGGGCGAATTGCAGCATCCCGCGTTCGCCGAACTTTCAGTTTCAGTAATGCAAATTTACGACGAAAAATTCCCGCAATACCTTGTATAGCTGAATTGGGCTTGACAGCGATAATTGCATGATATTTAATACGCATCCTGTTCTGTTTCCGGTTTTGCTGAAGTGAGTTTTGGCAAGCCTTTATTCTGATTCTGTTCTGTTCCTGTTTAGGAGAAGTTAATGCGTAAGTTGTCTACTTTGAGCGCGGCCGTGGTTGCTGCCATGTTGAGTCTTTCCAGCAATGCCGTATTGGCTGACGCCGCCAAGCCGAAGGTGGCTTTGGTGATGAAGTCGCTGGCGAATGAATTTTTCCAGACTATGGAAAACGGTGCCAAAGAACATCAAAAAGCATCGGGCGGCAAGTATGAACTGGTTGCTAACGGCATTAAAGACGAAAGCGATACCGCCGCGCAGATCAAAATCGTGGAACAAATGATTGTTTCCAAAGTGGACGCCATCGTTATTGCGCCAGCCGATTCCAAAGCGCTGATCGCGGTCACCAAAAAAGCCATGGATGCCGGCATTGTGGTCATCAATATCGACAACAAATTTGACGACGCCGCTTTGAAATCCAAGGGGATTTCGGTGCCTTTCGTTGGCCCGGACAACCGCAAGGGTGCCTTGAAAGTGGGTGAAGTGCTGGCCAAGAAACTGGCCAAGGGCGACAAAGTGGGCATTATTGAAGGCGTTTCCACCAGCTTTAACGCCAAACAGCGTACCGCAGGCTTCCAGGATGCCATGAACGCCGCTGGCGTGAAAATGGTGCCGGTGCAGTCGGGTGAATGGGAAATCGACAAGGCCAGCAAAGTTGCTTCGGCCATGTTGTCGGAAAATCCTGATCTGAAAGCGCTGTTGGCCGGTAATGACAATATGGCGATTGGTGCCGTGGCCGCGATCAAATCGGCTGGCAAAACCGGCAAGGTGCATGTGGTTGGCTTCGACAATATTTCTGCGATTGTGCCGATGTTGAAAGATGGCCGTGTACTGGCAACTGCTGACCAACACGCTGGCAAGCTGGCCGTGTTTGGTATCGAAAACGCGCTCAAGGGCATCAAGGACAAAGCATCCTTGAAAACCGCCGTGATTGAAACACCGGTTGATCTGGTGGTTGGCGGTAAATAATTTTGTGGCATGAATGAAATCAGCCAAAGGGTGATGAGCCTTTTGGCTGATTTTGGTTTTTTGGGCACCGATTTTAGCGCGCCCCGATTCACCGGCAAAAAGGACACAGCGTGAGCGCTTTACTTCAAATCGATGGTTTGGGCATGAGTTATGCCGGCCCGGTGCTGCAGGATGTTAACTTGACCCTGGCAGCGGGTGAAGTGCGGGTGCTGGCCGGGGAAAACGGCGCGGGCAAGAGCACGCTGTCCAAAATTATTTGCGGTCTGGTCAAACCCAAGGCTGGCCGCATGCAACTGGGTGGCGTAGCCTATGCGCCAGTCAGC
>JBDLSU010000045.1:0-4289 GCA_039799405.1 Pseudomonadota bacterium
GTAGATTTGGGTGGTGGAAATATCGGCATGACCTAACAGCAATTGCACCACGCGCAGATCGTCCCCATGGTTGAGCAAATGGGTGGCAAAGGCATGGCGCAATGTATGTGGTGACAGCGGCGCATGAATTTCTGCCTTGGCCGCGTGTTTTTTGATCAGCACCCAAAACATCTGGCGCGTCATGGCCGCACCGCGCCCGGTGACAAACAGCGCGTTATCAACCTGACCGTTCAAAATCTGACCACGCGCATCACGCAGGTAGCGTTCAATCCAGTGTCGCGCTTCGGCCCCAAATGGCACCAGCCGGGTTTTATTGCCCTTGCCAGTGATGCGCAATACGCCATCGTTCAAACTCAATTCCAGCATGGTCAATTGCACCAGTTCGGAAACGCGCAAACCGCTGGCGTACATGAGTTCCAGCATGGTGCGATCACGCAAACCGAGCGCACTGTTGACATCCGGTGCCGCCAGCAACGCTTCCACTTGCGCTTCCGACAGGGTATGGACAAAACGCTGCGGCTGTTTGGCCCCGGCCAAATCCAGGCAAGGATCAACCGTGATTTTATGTTCACGCAACAGGTATTGATAAAAACGGCGAAAGGTAGCGCGGCGGCGATTGGCTGAAGTGGCTTTGGTGTCGGCATGCTTGGCGGCGAAATAACCATGCAGATGAGCAGAACTGATCTGCGCCAGATCCAGCGTATGGTTGGCATGCAGCCACTGGGCCAGTAATACCAGATCGCGCCGATAGGCTTGCAGGGTGTTCTTTGACAAGCCATCTTCCAGCCATAAATGATCGCAAAATTCATCGATCAAATTGCTACTGGCCTTCACCAGCGTGGCCGGAAAATCATTCGCTTGTGCTTTGTTGTTGACAGGCTGCATTTGGGCGGTTCCGGCAAAAAAATCAGATGAGCGCACAACAGATTCAAACACATTCCAACAAATTCCAACACGGTCAGATGCACACGGGCAAGGCTTGCACCAGATTTGAACCTTGTTCAAAAATGGTGCGAACGCGTACTCAATTGGTGCAATGGGTATCAGCAAATTGTGGCGCACCAAGAAAAAAGCGCACCTCACGGTGCGCTCGAAATTGGTCGCATTTCCGGTCGGATGTAATAACGAGGTCATTGCCCGGTTACCCTCCAACATACTTGAAACGCGTGTCTCCTCTAATTCCACGACATGGATGCCGTTGTCTTTGCTCTCCCCCACAAAACCTCATGTGTGGTGAATAAATACGGATGTTGCCGTATGGCGATTAGGCATATTTAATGCTTCTTAATCCCGGGACTAATCATACCCTATGAAGCGCTGATTTGCCAACCCGTTTCAGCGAAAAATTTGATTTGGCAACCACAGCGAAATCGCTGGCACATATGTGATGAGCAGTAAAAATCCCAACATGGTCAGCAACCACGGCATGACTGCTACCGTCAATTCTGAAATCCCCATTTTGGCAATACCACTTGCAACATACAAATTCAAACCCACTGGCGGATGACACATACCCACTTCCATATTGACCACGATCAGGATCCCAAAATGGACCGGATCGATGCCCAACTTTAGTGCAACCGGGAACAGTATTGGTGCCATGATCAATACAATCGACGATGGTTCCATCACATTTCCCGCTAACAGCAACAACACATTCACTACTAGCAAAAAGCTTGCCACCCCGAAGCCTTTGTCGATGATCCAGGCCGCCATCGCTTGCGGAATATTTTCACTGGTCATTAAAAATGAAAATAATACGGCATTGGTGATGATGTAGAGCAGCATGGCCGACATGGCAGCGGAATCGAGCAACACTTTTGGCACGCGACTCAGTGGCAAATCCTTGTACACAAACACCGCCACCACAAAGGCATACACGGCCGACATGGCGGCCGCTTCGGTGGGTGTAAAAATGCCTTTGTAAATGCCGCCCATAACCAACACAATCAGCAGCAAACCCCACATGCTGTCTTTAAACGCGGTCAGGCGTTCGCCCCAACTGCTTTTTTGCATGCGTGGATAATTATGCTTGCGCGCCAGCACCCAGGTGGTCAAGCCGAGCAAGAAAGCCAACATCAACCCCGGTATCACGCCCGCCATAAACAGCTTGCCGACCGAAGTACCGGTCGAAACCGAATACATTACCATCACAATCGAAGGCGGAATCAAAATCCCGAGCGCACCCGAAGTGGTAATCACACCCGCCCCAAAATTTTTCGGATACCCCTGTGCCACCATGGCAGGCAAAATAATCGAACCGATAGCCACCACCGTCGCCGGGCTGGAACCGGATACCGCCGCAAACAGGGCACATGCCATCACGCCAGCCAGTGCCAGGCCGCCATACCAGTGCCCGACCATGGAAGAAGCAAAACGGATCATGCGGCGCGCCACCCCGCCATGGGTCAGAAAGTTCCCCGCCAGGATGAAAAACGGAATCGCCATGATTTCAAATTTTTCGATGCCGGTAAATAATTTCATCGCCACCGTTTCAATCGGCACCTGGGTCATGGTGAAGAAAAAGGTCAACACGCTCAAACCAAGCGCAATCGAAATCGGCATGCCGCTCAGCATTAACAGCAGCAGCAAGCCAAAGATAATCAGTGCATTCATGCTGGCTCCTTGGCGTTGGGGTGGGCGTTATCGATCTCAGCATCAAGCCCTTCGACATGGGCATGGTCGTGCTTGGGCAAGGCACCGGAGAGCATGAATTGCCAGCCCACTTGCAAGAAGCGAAAACACATCAGGCCAGAGCCCAGCGGCACCGCCAGATAGACAATCCACATCGGCATTTCCAGGTCTGCCGACACCTGATCGGTGTGCCCCATCTTCCAGACAAACTCCGCTCCCAAAGTGGCAATAATGCCGGTAAACAATGCCCCCGCCAGCATGCCAAATACCACCGCCATGCGATACCAGGCCGGATTCAGGCGGTTGATGATGACATCCACGCCGACGTGAATGCCGGTGCGCACGCCATACGCCGCACCGAACTTGGCCATCCAGACGAACATGTAAATACAGGCTTCCTGCGCCCAGCTCAGATTGATTTTGATCAGCATATCCTGCACACCAGGAATCGGCCAGCCCGAGGCATAGCGGTGCACTACCGAGACAAAAATCAACAAGGTCGCCGCGCCCATCAACAGCGCAATCAGGTATTCTTCCAGACGATCAAGCCATTTCATGACACTACTTTCCGGCCGCAGCTTTGTTGATGGCAGCAATCAAATCCTTGCCGATGCGCCCTTCCATTTCCTTATGTACCGGCAGCAAAGCTTTTTTCCATTCAGCTTGCTCGGCGGGTGTCAAATTGTAGAGCGTGGTTTTGCCGGATTTTTTGATCGCATCAAGTGCGATGTCGTTATCGCGCTGGGCAATGGCTTTTTCGTAGATGGTGGCGTCAAGCATGGCTTTGTCCAGAATACTGCGCAAATCGGCTGGCAAGCCATCCCAGAATTTTTTATTCACGATGACGGCATAACCCAGATAGCCATGGTTGGATAGGGTCAGGTGGCTTTGCACTTCATGCATTTTCTGGGTGTACATATTCGATGGCGGGTTTTCGGTGCCATCCACCACCCCGGTTTGCAAGGCCTGATACACTTCGGAAAACGCCATCACCTGCGGATTGGCACCGAGTGCGCGCATTTGCGCATCGAGCACCTTGGACGATTGAATCCGCAGTTTCAATCCTTTGAAGTCGGCCGTGCGACGCAGTGGTTTGTTGGCCGACATCGATTTGAAACCATTGTCCCAATAGGCCAGGCCGATGATGCCTTTGGGCTCCAGCTTCTTTAACAATTCCTTGCCAATCGCCCCTTCGGTCACGGCATACAAGCCGGTTTTGTCGGGGAATAAAAACGGTAAATCGAAGGCTTCAAATTCTTTCACGCCCAGGGGGCCAAACTTGGCCAGTGAAGGTGCCAGCATTTGCACCGCACCCAGTTGCAGCGCTTCCAGTTCTTCCTTGTCTTTGTACAACTGGCTGTTCGGATACACTTCCACCTTGACCCGGCCTTTGCTGGCCTTTTCTGCCAGTTCCTTGAAACGCAATGCTGCCTGGCCCTTGGGCGTATCAACTGCCACCACATGGCTGAATTTGATCACCACGGGTGCTTGCGCCAGCACCGGCGCACTCAACAGCGCCAGCGTAGCGGTCGCCGCCAGGCTCAGGGTCAGGCGTTTGGTGCGGGAAAAACGGGAGAATGGTTTCATGTCTGCTCCTGGAATAATGAGATTGTGCGATCACTTGTGGCGGCATGCCAAATGGTGAATCACTATAC
>JBDLSU010000046.1:0-5092 GCA_039799405.1 Pseudomonadota bacterium
TAGCAGCCATTTTTGTTTTGTTTAATTCCTGCGACAAAGGGCTGGTTTTTTTTGCGACTATCAGGCATAGTCTTGGTCTTGTGTTAATTATTAATTGGCAAGGGGGCTGGTGGTGGAAAATATCCCAATGGCAACAAATCAATACCATGACCGCAAGCGCTACACTTGGCTGTTTTCCTTGCTGATGCCCTGTTTTACCGCCAGCGGCGCACTGTTGTATTCCCTCAATGGCGATGTCATGTCGATCTGGTGGCCCATCATCTTTACCTACACCCTGTTGCCCATAATCGATTTATTGCTCGGCAAAGATTTCAGCAATCCGCCCGAAGAAGCGGTGCCTGCGCTGGAACAAGACCCGTACTACCGCTGGCTCACCTATGCACTGGTGCCGATGTTATGGCTCGGCTTTTTGTTCAACGCCTGGTTTTTTGCCAGCCACAGCCTGCCATGGCACGCCTATATTGCGGGCATTATCGCCAATGGATTGCTGGGCGGCTATGCGATTAATCTGGGGCATGAAATGGGGCATAAGCGTTCGCTGATCGAGCGTCGGCTGGCGCGGGTGATTCTGGCACTGGTCGGGTACGGTCATTTTTATGTGGAACACAATCGCGGCCATCACCGTGATGTGGCCACCCCGGAAGACCCGGCTTCTTCACGCATGGGTGAATCGTTTTACCGTTTTATCTGGCGCGAAATTCCCGGTGCCTGGCGTCGGGCCTGGTCGCTGGAACAAACCCGGCTGGCGCAGGAAGGGCTGGGGCCATGGCACTGGCGTAATGAATTTTTGCAGCCGATGGCACTCACGCTCGGCTATTTTGCGCTGATGGCTTTTTGGCTGGGGCCGTGGGTGCTGCTGTTTTTACTGTGCTCCTGCGGCTTTGGTTATTTGCAATTGAGTTCGGCCAATTATGTCGAACACTACGGCCTGCTGCGCCAGAAGTTGCTGAATGGCCGCTATGAAACCTGCCAGCCGCAACATTCCTGGAACAGCAATCAAATCTTTTCCAATTGGGCGGTGCTGCATTTGCAGCGCCATTCCGACCACCACGCGCACCCGCTGCGGCGCTATCAGTCACTACGCCAAATGGAAAGCGCGCCGCAATTACCCACCGGCTACTTCGGCATGTTTTTGATCGCCTACGTGCCACCGCTGTGGTACGCGCTGATGAATCCGCGCCTGCTGGCTGCGGTACAACATGACCCTGACCGGATTAATTTTGATCCCGCCAAGCGTGCCGGTTTAATGGCGCGCTATCGACTGCAAGGTGAAGTTTTATGATGCAAGTAGTAGCACAGGCAAAACGACTGAGCGCCTTTGATGGCACAGAGATTTTTATCAACGATTATTTGCTGGAAGCCCCGGCCCAATGTCGTGGCGGCGTGGTGATCATGCATGGCTTGGGCGAACACTGCGGTCGCCATGCCCATGTGGCCCGTTTTTTCAATGATTGCGGCTATTCGGTGCGCACTTATGATCATCGCGGCCATGGCAAATCCGGTGGTGCGCGCGGCGATATCGCCTCGGCAGATGCGATTTTGCAGGATGCCAAAATCGTGATCGATGATTTTGCCGTGAAATTCCAGCAGCCGCCGCTTCTGTTGGGGCACAGCATGGGCGGCTTGTTCGCCGCACGTTTTGCGCTGGCCCGCTTGTCGCCACTGTCGGGCCTGATTTTATCTTCCCCTGCGCTGGCGGTAGAATTGTCCGGGCCGCAAAAGCTGTTACTCAAAATCCTGAGCAAGTTGGCACCGGGTCTGGCGATACCGAATGGGCTGGACGCCGACAAACTCTCGCGTGACCCCAAAGTGGCGCAACTGTATCGCAAAGACCCCATGGTTCACGACAAAATCACCTCGCGCCTGCTGCTGTGTATGCTGGACGCCATGGCCTTTTGCCACGCCAATGCCGCTACCATGAACCTGCCGGTTTTGATGCTGGTGGCTGGTGCTGATGCGCTGGTCGATGCATCCGGTAGCCGGGCGTTTTACCCCAAATTGCCGACCAAGCTGGCAACCTGGCATGGTTACGATGAAATGTACCATGAGATTTTTAACGAGCCCGATGCCGGGCGGGTGTTTGGGGATCTGCGGAGCTGGCTGGAGCAGCAGTTCAAGTCAGATCAAGCTTGATCCCGCTATCAACCCGCAACTGACGCCTGATCAAGACCCAAACCTCACGCAATTATCACGCAGAATTCGCATGCCTGCCATCATGACTCATGCGGTAGTCCCGCTGGCGCTGGTGGCAGGGGTTGCGCTGTGGCGGATTCGTTTGGCCCGTGCATCAGTGCAAGCCGGAGTTTCCGCAAATTTTACTTGTGGGTAAGGGCGTATTGCCTTACAATGCATGGAAATTGTTTCCTGATGGAGATACCAAATGACCACCTTAACCGTCACTGCCAAGGGCCAAATTACTTTGCGGCAGGAATTGCTCAAACACCTTGGCATTGGGCCGGGGCAAAAGCTGGAAGTGGAAATGTTACCCGATGGCCGCATCATCGCCAAAGCGGCATCCAGTGGCAGCCTGGAAGACTTTTTCGGTTGCCTGGCGCAACCAGCAGGCCCGGTTCTGAGCATCGATGAAATCAACCAGATTGCTGCTGACGGATGGGCCAATAGCCAATGAAAATTACCGCTGATACCAATATTCTGGTGCGCGCTGCGGTGCAAGACGACCCGGAGCAGGCGCGTCAGGCAATGCAGGCTTTGCAAGACGCGCAACTGGTCGCTATTCCCTTGCCCACCTTGTGTGAACTGGTGTGGGTATTGGCGCGAGGCTATAAAAAGTCTGCGTCTGAAATTATTCAGGCGATTACCACCTTGGCCAATTGTCGCAATGTCGCGATGAATCGCCCTGCAGTAGAAGCCGGCCTGGATTTGCTGCGTGCCGGGGGGGATTTTGCTGATGGCGTGATTGCACATAGCGGCAATGAGCTGGGGGCGGAGGAATTCGTTTCCTTCGACCAGAAGGCGGTGGCCATCATGCAGGCGCAGGGCAAATCGGCCAGATTATTGGCTGAGAAGCAGCAACCACCCACCCGGATTTTGCAGCAAGAACGCGCGGAATATAAAGTCGGGCCGCTGCAAAAACCTTGAAGGCGGGGGCTTGGTGCCACATGGCAAGCATCAGCGAACACTGGGTGGCTGTGGCGGGCATCTCTATTTGCGTTTAACCCCAGGTATCCCTGCCTTTACTTCAAATTCGGCCAGTTTCCGGATTGCGCTATCGGCCTGGTCCACATCATCCAGTGCCAGGCATTGCAGATTGGCGCGCTCCTGATGGATATCGATCAGCATATAGCCACGCTTGTCGCTGCGCCCGAACTGGATATGCGGGTTATCTTGCAGATAGCGTTCGGTGCGTGCTTGCGGGCGCGAGCTGGAAGTGATTGAGGTGCCGCAAAATTCGCTGGCGATGACCGGATTGCTGCTCGATACCGGGCGATCAAAATCGGCGCGCAAGTCGGAAATATAAAAGGTGTGGACATCACCCGCCAGCACCAGCGGATTAGTGGCGCGACTTTCTTGCAACTGGCGCAGCAGCTTTTGCCGCGCCTTCGGGTAGCCGTCCCAGCCATCAGTCCAGAAGCGGCCATCGCCCGGTTTCTTTACCGGTTGCTGGCTGTTTTGCGCCATGATGGTTTGCTGCGCCAGAATATTCCAGCGCGCTTTGGAACTGCCCAGGCTTTGCGCCAGCCAGCTTTCTTGCGCCGCGCCCAGCATGCTGCGTTTTGGGTCGAGCCGTTCGGCACAGCTTGAGGTAACCGAAGTGGAACCACCCTGGCCCGCCTTGGGGCAGGCTTCATAGCTGCGGTATTGCCGATCATCCAGCAAATAAAAGCGCGCCAACTGGCCCCAGTCCAGGCTCTGGTAGATTTTGAAGTGCGCCCAGCGCTGCGGGCCAGCGGGCAAGCTTGGCAGGCGCAGCGGTTGATGTTCATAAAACGCCTGGTAAGCGGCGGCACGGCGTTCGATAAATTTCGGATCGAGTCGTTCGTCGCGGTCGTTGGCATAATCGTTGGCGACATCGTGGTCGTCCCAGGTAATGATCCAGGGTGCGGCCTGGTGCGCGGCTTGCAAATCGGGGTCAGATTTGTACTGGGCATAGCGCGCGCGGTACTGCTCCAACGTAAAGCTTTCATCCACCCTTTGCACTTGCTGTGGATGGCGTGTGTGGTAAGGCCCCCATTCATAAATATAGTCGCCCAAAAACGCCACCAGATCGGGCGCTTGCGCGGCAATCTGGCGGTGCGCACCGTAGGCACCAAATTCCCAGTGCTGGCACGACGCCACCGCCAGCTTCAGGCGCGGCTTGCTGGCATCTGGCGCGGGGGCGGTGCGGGTACGGCCGACCGGGCTGACGGCATCGTTCAATATAAAGCGATACCAGTACCAGCGTTCGGGCTGTAAACCATTGACTTCCACATGCACGCTATGCGCCAGTTCCGGCAGCGCCTGCGCCGTGCCGCGCGCCACAATGGTGCGGAACGCTTCATCGCTGGCCACTTCCCAGCCCACATTGAAGCTGACGGCAGGCAAGGGCGCGGCTTGCAAAGTATCCTCCCCCAAATTGCTGACCAGCCGGGTCCACAACACCACCCCTTGCGGCAGGGGCGAACCGGAGGCTACCCCCAGCAAGAACGGGTAAGCCAGTTTCGGGCGATTGGGATTGGTGAACGGGGCAGCAGCGTGTGCATGCTTCGCCAGCGCCACGGTACTGGCCATTTGCGCCATGGCTTGCAAAAACAGACGACGGGAAGACATCAAAGCGACATCCTTACACGGGTGTATTGCCAAGCAGGGATTCCAGCGGCGGTAACTGGCGTGGGCGGCGGTCTTCGCCAGTGGCCACATAGGTGAGCGTGGCTTCGGTTACCTTGACCACATCGGCCTGCAGGCGGTTACGCTCGGCAAACACTTCCACATACACGGTAATCGAGGTATTGCCGACCTTGACCACTTCGGCATAGAAGGACAGCAAATCGCCAATAAAAGCCGGATGCTTGAACAGAAAGGAATTCACCGCAATGGTAGCGACCCGGCCATTGGCGCGGCGGGTGGCGGGCATGGAGCCGGCGATATCGACCTG
>JBDLSU010000047.1:0-2695 GCA_039799405.1 Pseudomonadota bacterium
TCTCGCGTCAAGCCCAGCGCCGCGCCCAGCAAGCCAAGCAAAGCCGATTGCCCCGGATACTCTTCGCTGCCGCGAAATTCACCCACTGCCGCACCGCCCCAACTTGCCAACGGTGCTTGCAATTGAAAAAGTAGGAATTCCATTGTGGCTAGTCCTGCACGAAGCGAATCAATTCTGCCAGCGAGCCTTGTCCCGCTTCCACATCAAGAAATTTACGCTCATCAGCGCAAGCACCGTACACTGCATCAAAATTATCCTTGCGCCGATTGAGTGCGTCAACGGCTTTTTCCAGCATCGAATGCTGGTCTTGTTCAAATGCCGCAATCGGCTTCAAAAATGCCTGGGCCAGGGTGCGCGGTTGTTGATTGCCTTTTTCGGCCAGCACAAAACTGGCATAGGCGCGGGACGCGAAGCTGTTTTGCATCCCGGTTGGGGCAACTTTGGTCACCGCATCCAGCAGGGCTGCCAGTGCTTTGTTGGTCAGATCGGTATTGCCAGACAGGTTGTTGATCAATTGTTCGCGATTAATGCACAGATAGGTATAAAACAAGCCTGCACCATAACCACGTTCACCAATATGCGCTGCGCCGTTTGAGTTTAAATCATCGATGGCGGTAAAGTAATCATCTTCCACCGCGCTTTGGTGTACCGTGATCGCGTGCGACACTTGTACCGCCGCTTCCATATTAAATTCCGGGCTATCGGCCAGCATGCGCCCAAACATGGCGATATCGACCGCACTATCCGCCTTGCGTAGCAGTTTTAACTCATCGGTAGTGGGTGCGCTTTTGCGTGCAATGCAGGCAGCCAGCAATTGTTGAATGGCTTGCAATTCGTCCGGACTGAAATTAGCCAATTGTTCGATTTGCAGGTCTTCATTGTTCTCGGTCTTTTTGTCTGACTTCAGTTTGCCGAATTGTTCCGCAATGCTTTTGGCCCATTCCCGAGCCGCTTTGTCCTCGATTCCACCTTGTTTCAGGGCTTCAAAAATCAGGCGACCTTGTTCCTTGGTGCGTGTGCCCAAATGGCCACCCAGTGCAGTTTGAAACACGTCTGATGCGCGCCATGCACGTTTTTGGCTTTGCGACGAAATCCGCAGGCGATTGACACCGCCCATCAATGCCACTTTGGGGCGGCCCGTATCATCGCGGTTCAGGTTGGAAGGGGGATAGTTGGTCAGCAAATGCAATTGGATGAAACGGGACATGAAAAAATCTCCTGGGCAAAGTAATTTGTGCAGATAAAGGTTGGGTGTGTGCGGCTTGTTGGGGAGAACGCCAGCTTATTGAGCGGGCCATTCATAGGTATAGGCCCAGCGTTTTTTTACCGCATCGCCCCAGTATAAAATGTCGTTGGTCAGCAATAAGATGTCCGGGCCATTGGATTCGCCAAGCAAAGGCAGCACACGGCGCAAGCCAGTCAACAGTGATGCCAGATCGGGCGATTCGAGCAGGCGCTTGAAGCGCAATTCGCTGACCACGGGCTTATCGTTACTGAGGTGGCTCATGGCCTTGGGCAAGGTGGTATTCGATTGATGGTGCTTGATATGGGCCAGAATACCCACCGCCAGCGCCAAGCGATCCTGATACCAGGGCGTATTCATTTCTTGTTCCCAGCCAAGGTAGCACAGGCTGCGGTAAATGCGCCGATAGGCACCCGACATGGTAATAGTCAGAATCGAATCTGCGCGGCGCAATTCGGCACGGCTGGCGCGATCATTTTCCAAGCCTTGCCACCATTCGAGTAATCGCTCGCCAAAAACATTATCGGCTTTAAATTGTATCGTCATGCTGATTCCTTAAGCGAAGAATTTGCAGTTTTGCCTGCCTTGACTGGTTTTTTGGGTTTATCACTGACGGGCACCGGTAAGCCTGCGGCTGCCAGCAGTTTGGGGCCAAGCAGGTTGCGCATCAGTTGTCGCCATGCTTGGGCAACCCGTTGTGGGTTTTGCCGTTCGACCGGGCCACTGCCAACAAACACCTGATCAAACAAATTAAGTGCGGTTTTTTTCAGCGTGTCATGCCATTGCTTGCGCGTCATTTGCGTATCGGGAAACTCACCACTGCCGACATTCGCGATCAGCGTTTTCAAGTGCTGATAGAACGGCGCTTCAGTGGCGCTCCAGAATGCCGCATCAATATTGCTGAAGTCGCCGCGTGCATCGGCGCTAAACCAGGCATCCTTGACCGCACTACGTAACATAAAAATGACCAGCTCCGCAGCATTGAGCCAATGTGCCACCTCGGTTTCCAGCGCTTTGGCAAGCAACTTGCGTATCGCGGGGGGAAGGTCGGCCATACCATAAAGCGGCAGCGTGGATTCGTACCAACAACGCGGCTTCATATTGTCCATGTCATAGCCAAAGGCCCAAAGCCGCAATGCACCACCTATCTCGCGGTCGCGATGTTGCAAGGCATGCGTCACAATTGCCGCCGCATGTTGCTCCTTTTTGTCGTTTTTCATACCCAATACCCAACCCAGCCAGTGCCGATAGCCCAGGCCGCCGGGTTGTGGATGCAATGGCAAGCGCTCTTCCTTGAGCGTGTAATAAGGTGAAAGCGGATGGCTCCATGGCCCTTTGTAATTTAAGCCATAGTTTTTGGTCAGATACCGGGTCAATAATGGTTGCGCCTGCCTGCCACAAATGGCGCAAGTGCCTGTATCGAGCTGGCTAAAATCGAGCCGAATCCGCCGT
>JBDLSU010000048.1:0-3082 GCA_039799405.1 Pseudomonadota bacterium
CCGCAAGGCAGTTTGATGCTGGCGCTGTTTGGATGCAGCCTGCTGGTAAAAAGTCTGGCCTGCGCCTTGTTGTTTGCCCCGGAAAATGCGCTGGTGTGGCTGACCCCGGGCGCGCAAGGCGGTTGCCTGATCGCCCTGATCATGCTCTCTGGCCTGACCTATGCGCGACCGATGGCGCAGCGGCGGCTGGCGGTGCTGATGATTTTTTTAAGTGTCGTTATTGTAAATATTTCGCCAGCAAACCCCTATTTCACAGCAACGCTGCAAGCCTGGGTGCAGGGCAAATTTTTGAATTTTAATGGCGCGGCGCAATTTTTATCGCTGTTATGGCCTTTTTTGGCCCTTTGGTTTTTAACCCACCCTGCACATACGCTGAATCGCAAGTGAACGGGGTGTATCATTTCGGTTTATTTTAAAATCTTCAGGAATACCGCATCATGGCAGACCAACCGGATTCAGATAACAAGTCTTATTTTCAGCAACATGTGTTTTTTTGCATGAATCAACGCGACGACGGGCGCGAATGCTGTCATGCCAAAGGCGCGCAAGCGGCGCAGCAACACGCCAAAAAGCGCATCAAAAGTCTGGACATGAATGGTGCAGGCAAGGTGCGCATCAATCAGGCCGGTTGCCTTGACCGCTGCAGCGAAGGCCCGGTACTGGTGATTTACCCGCAAGCCACCTGGTACACCTATGTCGATACCGAAGATATTGATGAAATTATCGACCAGCATATTGTCGGCGGCAACGTGGTGGAACGCCTGAAAATCTGATGCTCATTTTCATCCCGTATTAGCAGTCAACGACACCTTATTGTGATTCAGGTTTTGTCATGAACAAGAAAACCCAAAAATTTGAAATAAGCGGTAGCGCCGGGCGGCTTGAATGCGCGCTCGACGTGCCCGATGGCGAAGTGCGCGGCTTTGCCCTGGTGGCGCATCCGCACCCCTTGTATGGCGGCACCATGGATAACAAGGTCACCCACACCCTGGCGCGCACGTTTACCAGCATTGGCTATGCCAGTGCGCGCATGAATTTTCGTGGCGTTGGCAGCTCCGAAGGCGTGCACGACCACGGCCTGGGCGAAACTGATGACATGGCCCTGCTGTTGGCCGACATGCAACAACGCTACCCCGGTCTGCCCTTTGCGCTGGCCGGGTTTTCTTTTGGCACTTTTGTCCAAAGCCGCCTGCAACAGCGCCTGCAAGCCGCAGGCCAGGGTGCAGAACGGCTGGTGCTGGTTGGCAGTGCCGCTGGCAAGTGGGACATGCCAGCCATACCTGCCAACAGCCTGGTAATACATGGCGAACAGGACGACACCATTGCCCTGACTGCGGTGCTGGACTGGTTGCGGCCGCAAGATATTGCGGTGCTGGTGATACCGGGCGCGGATCACTTCTTCCATCGCAAATTGCAGCACATCAAAAATTTTGTAACGAGTATGTGGCAGCGCTAAATTGAGCACCTGCCTGTGGTTTTTAAACATTTGGATTGAAACATGAAACGTATTTTTGCTTGTTTGTCGGCCTGTGCCCTGAGTGCCATGCTGGCCCTGGTGCCAACCTGCTTGTCGGCGCAAACCCTGCCGCCCCCCACCATTGCCGCCAAAAACTGGTTATTGCTGGACGTGACCAGCAATCAGGTGATTGCCGCCCAGGATGCCGATGTCCGGATCGAACCGGCCTCGCTCACCAAAATCATGACCGCCTACGTCACCTTTGCCGCCTTGCGCGATAAAAAAATCGATCTCAAGCAAATGGTGCAAGTGTCGGTCAAAGCCTGTAAGGTCGATCCCAGCAGTTCCAAAATGTTTATCGATCCGGCCACCCCGGTCTCGATTGAAAACCTGTTGTACGGCTTGATGGTGCAATCCGGTAACGATGCGGCGGTAACATTGGCCGAAGCCGTGGCGGGCGATGAAAGCGCGTTTGTGGCGTTGATGAATCGTGAAGCCGAGCGCATGGGCCTGAAGTCAACCCGGTTCGCCAATCCACATGGCTTGCCCCACAAGGACAATTATTCCACCGCACGCGATTTGTCGATTCTGGCCACCCGCGTCATCGCCGACTACCCCGAGTTTTATAAAATCGATTCCGTCAAAAGCTTCACCTACAATAAAATCACCCAGCCCAACCGCAACCTGTTGCTGTGGCGTGACCCGACCGTCGATGGCATGAAAACCGGCCATACCGAAGGTGCGGGCTATTGCATGATCACCTCTGCCAAGCGTCCCGGTGCCAGCGGCGAACGTCGCCTGATCGCGGTATTAATGGGGGCCAATTCAATCGAATCACGCGCGCAGGAAAGCCAAAAGCTGTTGAACTGGGGCTTCCAGAACTTCGATAGCGTCAAAATCTATAGCAAAGGCCAGGTGCTGGAACAAACCGCACTCTGGAAAGGCAGCCAGAAACAGATCAAAATCGGCTTCAATAAAGACGTGGTGGTAACCCTGCCCAAAGGCGTGGCCGATAAGGTGAAATCGACACTGGAACGCAAAGACCCGCTGGTAGCCCCCATGGCTGAAAATGCCAAAGTGGGCGTGATGAAATTGGCCGTAGATGGCAAACCCTTGCTGGAATTGCCGGTAGTGGCGCTGGAATCGGTAGCGCAGGCTGGCATCTTCGGGCGCGCCTGGGATTCGATTCGACTCTGGATGAAATAATTCATAGAAACCCCAGGCCAACACCAGCCACCTATAATTCCTAGCACAGCATTTTTAATTACCAGGATAGCCATGTCAAATTCAAAATCCAAACCTGCAGCCAGCAAATATCCCGTCAATATGCCCGAAACCGCCTTCCCGATGCGCGGTGACCTGGCCAAGCGCGAGCCGCAATGGCTGGCCGAGTGGCAACAAAAAAAGGTCTACCAGCGGGTGCGCAAAGCCGCGCACGGTCGGCCCAAGTTTGTCTTGCACGACGGCCCGCCCTATGCCAACGGCGATATTCACATCGGCCATGCAGTCAATAAAATTCTGAAAGACATGGTAGTCAAATCGCGCTCGCTGGCCGGGTTTGATGCGCCTTATGTGCCGGGCTGGGATTGTCACGGCATGCCAATCGAAATCCAGATCGAAAAAACC
>JBDLSU010000049.1:0-4843 GCA_039799405.1 Pseudomonadota bacterium
GCTGCTCGATATTTTGCTCATGAAAGATATGGTAGTCTTTGCGCAAATCGAAAAACGCCAGCCACGGCTTCAACACCATTTGATAAATCGCCAAGCCGTTTTCGATGCGCTGCAGCGAAAACTCGTGGCAGTAACCGTTGAAATAGCGGCTGGATTTATCGGCGCGCATCAGTTCCACGCACACCATTTTGCACAGTACTTCTTTTAATTCGATGGCCGGGTCGTCAGATAGCAGGGTGACGGTGTAGATGAAATCGGCCGAGACGCGCTCGACGGCGTGCAGTTCATTGACCAGCAGGCCGGAAGATGGGCCATCGTCACGCGGGAAGTACAGCTTTAACAGGCGCTTGGCGCTACCCTGATTGATGAGCGAAACAATAAAGTCGGTTGCGTTGGCCATGCTGGTTTGCTCCAATAAAGATTCAGGGGGTATAGCTGAACTGCAAGCGCGCAAAACTTTGAGCGCCTTCGGCATTGGGCAAGCTGCGAATTTCATTACTACGCCGCACAATACTCACCTGCGTGGCCCAGACGCTGCTTTGCCAGACCCAGCCCAGTTCCACTTCGCCCACCCAGGTTTTGGGTTTCACGGTATGCACATTGTCTTTGGAAAAATAACCGCCCTGCAAGCTGGCGTTATAACCCACGGCACGCGCATCGCCACGCAGCAACAGGTGGTTGGTGGCTTGTTGCGGCAAGGCATTCAGGCGGCCAAGGCGCACCACGGCGCTGACGCTGGCATCGGTAAAAATATTGCCCAGTCGCGCTTGCACGCCGGGGGTGAAATCGGCATTGCTGCCCAGGCTGTAACGCTGCGGTGCCCAGGCCATGGCAGTTTGCAGGCCGAATTCATTTTTTACCTGACGCGACCAGCCTTGCGGTTCGGGTTGATTGATCAGGCGGTGCAAGCCACGTTGCACTTGCTCGCCCCGGGCGCAGGGGCCGATGCAACCGAGATCGATGCTGCTTTTGAAGTAGCCGCCATGGCTGCTGGCCACTTCGGCAAACCAGCCCATGTACAGCCAGGCCGCATACGGGTGGTCGTTGGCCGGGATTTGATTGGGCAAGAGTTTGACATCGCGCGGGGTATACACTTCATGCCCCAGATGCCAGCCTGCCACCCGTGCCAGTTTGCCATCGCTCTGATGGCTGCTGATGCGAATCACCCCGCCGCTGCTGTACAAGCCATCTTTGTCTTGCAACAGCAGGCTGTCGTTATCAATATCGAGCCCATAGCTGGCTTTGCCGCTACGCCAGACATTGCCATAGTCTTGCCAGGCGTCGAAAATTGAATGGGCGCTGACCATGGCGGGCAGCAGCAGGCTGGCGGCAGCCAGCCACAAAGGCGATGGTTTCATGTTATTGCTCCTGATATTGTTGCCAGCGCCAGGTGTCGGCGCACATTTGGTCGATACCGCGTTCGGCGTGCCAGCCCAGTTCGCGCCCGGCCAGGCCAGAGTCGGCGTAATAGCAGGCGATATCACCGGGGCGACGCGGGGCGATGTGATAAGGGATGGTTTTGCCGCTGGCACGCTCGAAGGCGTGCAGCATTTCCAGCACGCTGTTGGCCTGACCGGTGCCCAGGTTATAGGTATGCACGCCCGTGACGCTGCTGAGTTTCTCCAGCATTTTGACGTGGCCCAGCGCCAGATCAACCACATGGATATAGTCGCGCATGCCGGTGCCGTCGGGGGTGGGATAATCACCGCCAAAGACTGACAAACTGGCGCGCTTGCCCGCCGCCACCTGGGCGATGAAAGGCATCAGATTATTCGGAATGCCGTTCGGGTCTTCGCCGATGGTGCCACTGCTGTGCGCGCCCACCGGGTTGAAGTAGCGCAGCAAGGCGATACGCCAACTGGGGTCAGATTTGCCCAGATCGCGCAAAATATCTTCCACCATGCGTTTGCTTTGGCCGTAGGGGCTTTCCGGGTTGAGCGGAAAGTCTTCAAACATCGGCACCGTGGCCGGTTCGCCATATACGGTGGCGGAAGAACTGAACACCACGGTTTTGACATTGAATTTGAGCATGGTTTCCAGCAACACCACGCTGCCGCAGACATTGGTATCGTAGTAGCGCAGCGGAAATTGCACTGATTCGCCCACCGCTTTCAGGCCAGCGAAATGGATCACCGCGTCAAACTGATGCGCGTCGAACAGCGCTTCCAGCTTGACGCGGTCACGCACATCAACCTGTTCAAATAACACCGGTTGCTGCACGATGGCTTGCAGACGTTCGACTACCGAGCGTTTGCTATTGCATAAGTTGTCGCCAATCACCACCTGGTGCCCGGCGTTGATGAGTTCTACCACGGTGTGCGAACCGATATAGCCGGTGCCGCCAGTTACAAAAATTTTCATGGGTCTGCCTGAATCTGGTTACGCTGCTGTTGGCGCAACGCTTACGCTATGTTTAGCTATGTTTAGCTATTTTTTAAAAATCATGTCATACGCGGCCAATAATTTTGGCACTTCGTATTTCCATTCGAGTTCATTCATCACACGGTTGTGGCCGTACTGGCCCATGCGCTCGCGCGCGGCCGGGTCGTCCAGCAGTTTGACGATTTGCACGGCCATATCGACCGGGTCATTGCGCTTGGCATATAACGACGCCTCTTGCGCCGAAACCTTGCCTTCGGTCAGGTCGAATTGCACAATCGGCTTGGCCAGCGCCATGTATTCCATGATTTTATTCATGGTCGATTTGTCGTTCATGTCGTTGGCTACGTCGGGGTTGACGCAGACATCGGAGGTATTCAACATGGCCAGCAAATCGGCGTCCGGCACCCGTCCGGTGAAGGTCACGTAGTCGGCAATGCCCATATCACGCGCCATGGCTTGCATTTGTTCCAGCGAGGTGCCGCCGCCGACCAGACCAAAATGCACGTCGGTACGCCCCATGGTTTTAATGATGTGCTGCGCTGCTTGCAGCAATAAATCGATGCCCTCTTGCGCGCCCATCACACCGACATAGCCGACCAGATAGGTTTTGCCGCGTTTCAATTCAGGCGTGGGTGGCAGGATGCGCAAACGATCCAGCTTGGGGCCGCTGCGTACCACGAAGATGCGCTCGGCTGGCATGCCGCCACGCTCAATCGCGATGCGCTTGTAGGATTCATTGGTAGCAATGGAAACGTCGGCGCTGGAAAAAGTCCAGCGCTCCAGCCGCACCATCAGGCGATAAAAGAAATCGCGCCGCCCGAATTTGGCTTCGTACAGTTCCGGGTTGATGTCGTGGTGATCGAACAAAAACTTTTTGCCCATCAGCAGCTTGAAAAAGCCGCCGATCAAGAACAGCAGATCAGGCGGATTACAGGCGTGAATGACATCAAAGCCGTGCTTGAAATGCACCTTCCAGGCCAGCCGGAAGGTGTGAAACAGCGCCAGCGAATATTCGATCAAATAGCCCTTGGCCCCTTCGGCTTCAATTGGCAAATGGTAGCGGTAGATATGAATGCCATCGATGGCTTCATAACGCGCTTCATAGCCTTTGCCAGTGGGGCAAATAATGCTGACCTGGTAGCCATTGGCTTGCAGGGTGGTGGCTTCCTGCCAAACGCGCCGGTCAAACGGCGAAGGCAGGTTTTCGACCAGTATTAATACCCGGCGCGGCTTACCAGCAGATGCCATCGTACTGTCCTCCGCTGGCTTCCTGACGAATCCGCACCAAATCCACAATATGCTGGCCTGCGCTCAATTTGGCGGGCACTTCCTTGAATTCCGGCGCGCCATTGCCAATGACGATGGTTTCGGCGAAGTTCAGCACTTCGTCAATCGAGCTGACCATCAGCTTGGAGATATGGGGAATGTGGTTGAGGATGTAATCCTGATTCGCGCCCGTGAGCGCGGCCAGATTGACGTTTTTGTCGTACAGCTTGAGTTCATAGCCTTTGCCGAGCAGATATTCGATCACTTCCACCAGCGGCGATTCGCGCAAATCGTCAGTACCGGCTTTGAAGGAAAAGCCCAGAATGCCGACTTTGCGATGGCCTTTGTCGGTAATCATCTTGATGCCTTTTTCGATCTGGCGCTGGTTCGATGGCAGAATCGAATTGAGCAAGGGCAAATCCAGATCCAGGCTGCGCGCTTTGTAGGTGAGCGCGCGCACGTCTTTCGGCAGGCAAGAGCCACCGAAGGCAAAGCCCGGCTTCATGTAATAGCTGGACAGATTGAGTTTCAAATCCTGGCAGAAAATTTCCATCACTTTATGGCCGTCAATGCCAAGGGTTTTGCAGATATTGCCGATTTCATTGGCAAATGCCACCTTGGTGGCATGCCAGGTATTGTCGGTGTATTTGACCATTTCGGCGGTTTCGACATTGGTGCGTATCATCGGCGCATCCATTTTGTCGTACAGCGTCACCAGCATCGCGCCTGCCTGGGTGTCGGTTTCGCCGATCACGGTTTTGGGCGGATTGTAGTAGTCATACACCGCCGTGCCTTCGCGCAAAAATTCGGGATTGTTGCAGACACCAAAATCAATGCCGGCCTGTTTGCCGGACGCGGCTTCGAGCGTGGGAATGACCAGATTGCGCATGGAACCGGGCAACATGGTGGAACGCGCCACCACCACATGAAAGCCGGATTTTTCTTTGATGGCGGCACCGATTTGTTCGCACACCTTGCGCACATGGCTCAAATCCAGATTGCCATTCAATTGCGACGGGGTGCCCACGCAGATGAGTGAGATATCGCTGCCGAATACCGCTTCGCGCACATCCTGTGTGGCGCGCAGCAGGCCGTTTTTGACGGCGGTGCCGATCATTTCGCCGATGTCTTTTTCAATAATCGGGGTCAAGCCCTGATTGATCAAGGCCACCTTGGTGGCATTCGGATCAACGCC
>JBDLSU010000050.1:0-4185 GCA_039799405.1 Pseudomonadota bacterium
GTAGTTAAGGCCGTAGTTAAGGCCGTAGTGGCTGCAGATGTTGTTTCCGTCTCAGGGTCGCCTGACGGCAAGCCCGCACGCATGCGCATACGCTCACGTAATCGCTGCAAGGCGCGTTGCAGACGCGCCTGATCGAACGGCTTCAACAAGTAATCAATGGCGTTGGCGTCAAACGCGGCTATCGCATACTGGTCATACGCCGTGACAAACACCAGCAAGCTGCGCGCCGCCAGCGCCGGCAAGGAGGCCGCCACTTCCAGCCCACTGATTTCCGGCATTTGGATATCCAGAAAAACCACATCGGGCGCGCAGCGCGCAATCGCTTCCAGCGCTGCCACGCCATCGGCGGCTTCATCAATTGCCACGATATCCGCTTCCTGGCCCAGCAGGCGGCGCAATTTGTCGCGCGCCGGGCGCTCGTCATCAACGATCAGAACGCGCATGCTCGCTCCATGGCAACCGTATTTCGGCACGCACCCCGCGCGGCTGGCACTGGCTCAGGGTCAGACTGGCTTGATCAGGATACAGCGCGGCCAGCCGTTCGCGCAGATTTTTTAGGCCAATGCCACCACTAGTGCCGTGCGGCGCAGCAGGCAATAGCATGCCCTGATCATCCTGCACAATCAGGCACAACTGCCCACCCGCGCGCATTACCTGCACCCGGATGCAGGCAGGCTGGCGCGATGTTTCTACCGTGTGTTTGAAGATATTTTCCAGCAGCGGCTGCAAGCTCATCACCGGCACCGGCTGGCGCAAGGCGGCCTCATCAATCTGCCATTCGATTTGCACCCGGTCGATAAAACGCTCGCACATCAGCGCGGCATAGCCCTTGAGCAAGCGTAGCTCATCAGCCAGCGGCACTTGCTGTTGCTCGCTCATCGCCAGCGTGGCGCGCAGCACATCGGCCAGTTGCAGCAAAATGGCATCGGCTTTTTCGACATTGGAATACATCAGCGAAGAAATGGTGTTGAGCGCATTGAACAAAAAATGCGGCTGCATTTGCTGCGTCAGTTGTTGCAACTGGGCCTGACGCAACAGTTGATTGGCCGCTTGCACCCGCAGTTTTTCTTGCAGCAATTGCTGCCACGACAGCGTGCCAAACACCACCACATTCACCATTGAAAACAGCAATGACACTTTGATCGATTCATACAAAAACAGCGCAGGCCAGGCTTGATGCTGGTAGCTTTCTCCCAGCAGCGCGTAAATACCGTGGCGCAAGCCAAAGGTCAGTGGCACAAAGGCGATACAGTTAAACGGCAACCACATGAACTGGCGCGCAAACCAGCGTTTCGGGTGGGACAACAGCACATCATGTTTGCGGGTAAGATGGCGCTGCAGCAGCAACAGCGCACCGCTGACCAGCACCGACGTGGTTTCCCACACCAGCGGTGGCCACCAGGCCTGGCCGCCTTCACGCCAGTATTCTTGCTCGGCAACCGCGACCAGCAGCAGCCACAGCAATAACCAGGCCAGGCCAAATACGAACCTGGTGCGGGAATCAGTCATTGTCCAACCTTTTTTCCAAGTGCCATTCACGATCCGCAATTTTACTGCCCTTTGCACCAGCCCCATAGAAAATCAGACAAATGCCAGCCTTGCAACGGACGATGTTTTTTTGACTTGCATCAAGCTTCATGCAAAAGAGGAAATTCAATTTAACATGATTTAAAAACCGCTGGCCTGCAAGCCGATAACAAAATATAATACGGCCTGCTCGTTCAATTGACTATCTCAATCAAAATCAATTGCAAGAATGCAATTCCACATTCCTGCATAGCGAGCAGACTGCACAATATTCCCACATTACAAAGAGGTGATACATGTTCCAATCGAGCAGCAAATCGATCATCACAAAAACCCTGGCGACCGCCGCACTGCTGGCAGCCACGGCGGCACCAGCCATGGCCGATCAAATCCGGGTGACGATGACCGTTGACAATTCCTACGCGCTGTTTTACGGCACCCAAAGCACGGCCACCAACTTCGTTGGCAGCAATTTCTCCTGGCCGACCGCCCGCACTTTTAATTTCAACTTGCCTACCAACCAATACCTGTACGTAGTCACCGCTTCTGATTTGTCAGTGGCACAGGGTTTCCTGGGCCAGTTTGAAAATCTGACACAGAACTACAAGTTTTATAGCCAGGATTCGCAATGGCAAGTGATGGCGACTGGTCTGGGTTCCAACGCCCCGTACAGCGGCAGCGCGGCTGATCTGGCCTTGTTATCGCATGAACTGGTCGATGCCAATAATGGCGGCAATGCCTCGCATGGCTGGGTTGGCACGACGGCAGGTCCAAACAATGGTTCCGCACCATGGGGCCGGATCAGCGGGATTGATTCGGCCGCACGCTGGGTCTGGTATAGCAATAATGGCGACATCGATCCCACCACACCTGGTCACAACCATGATGAATGGCTGGTGTTCCGCATTCCGGTAGCCGCTACTCCGGTACCAGAGCCTGAGACCTATGCGATGATGGGTCTGGGCCTGGCGGCACTGGCTTTTGTGGTACGTCGCAAAAAACAGGTCGCCTGAGTTGATCTGTAACTGAAGCAGTCTGACAAAAAAGGCCAACGATGTTGGTCTTTTTTGCTGTTACAAGGCTTGCTTTGCTTTACCTGGCGATCTTCTGGCAATCGATTTGCCAAAAATGCGCTGATATATCTGCTCGATCGTAAGCGTTTCCGGCAGTCCATGGCGCTTCGTCAGTGCATAGGCCTGACGCAACAAAGTTGCAATTTCGGGGTAAAATTCTGCCTTGCCACGAAGTGCCAAATTGACAGCCAAATTACTTCTTGCATTCGCCAATGCCCGAAACTCCCCAAGTTTTTCAAATACAGGTAACTCCTCGCAGCGACGTAGCCGTTCGGCTTCATCAAGTTCACCTCTTGATTCCAATATGCCAGCGATCCGGCCAATGATCCGGGCACGCTCAAACACCGCACCTGCCTTTTCTAATAGTGGCAATACTTGTTCATGCAAGCAGCGCAAGGCTTCATTGGCGTGGCCAGTCAAGGCCAATAAATCCGCCATCTCGATCAACAGCGGAAACCGCAAATCATCACTGATTTCCTGCTCAAGCAGTTGCCGCAAACTGGCCAGCCGTTTGGACTTCTGTGGCAATGTGGTGGCATTAAGATTGGCCGGGCCAGATTGTGCAATCGGTGCCAGCATAGCCGCATCAAAGCCGATTGCCTGCCGTGACATGGCAAACCCAAACACCCCATGCCGCCACGACCACACATCTGGCGCTTCGGTCGCAATGCGCGCCACCGCCGAATGCGGCAACCACCACAGCAAGGCGCACTGCGAATGGGTAGCGATGGCATTGCGCCGGATATTCAATTGCGCCGCATGCTGCGCCAGCCAGACTTCGCTGTTGAGCAAATGCATGACCGTGCCAACGGGCTGAGCGTTGATAATCGACTCAAACTCATCAAAAGGCAGGGTACGGGTGAAGGTGGACAAATCCAGCGTCTGAACGGTTTTACCATCCTGCGCCAACACGAGATTAAGTTGCGTGATCACTTGATCACGGTAGCCAATATCATCGACCTGGGCAAAGTACAATCGAAACCCGTGGATTTGGGTCAGCACTTTTACCAGGCGCTGAAAATCTTCCTGATGCTCAGGCTGGAGTTGCAGCACTGCATCATGCAGCGCCAAATTGCGGGTAAAGCGCGATGGTGATTCAGCAGCACTCATGATGATGGCGAGGCAGCTCCCGTTGACACAAGCGCAGTTAAACCAACAATGGCTTTTTGATATTCAGCCAAGCGCCGCACCAGCGGATGCGACAAACGCCAGGAGCCATTGTTGTATTGCATCAGCGCCAGCCGCCACAACAGATTGCTGCTGCGCCGGTCCATGCCAAGCTGCACACCGCGCGCATGGTCGGTCTGGGCCAAAAACAGATAATCTTCCGGTGCCAGCCAGTAACGAAACTCATCAGCCAGCTTGGTGGCAGCGCGTTCCAGCGTGGCGTCGCTGATAAATTCGTCATCGGTCAACTCACAGGCCAGGCCGAGCAAGCGCAATAGTTCACGAGGATGGCCACCGCTGTTTTCAATCAGTTTTTCGATGCTGGCGGGGTCGCGAAATACCGACAAATCAATGCGCCCGGCCAAAATTTTCCGCATGACATCCCAACCCAGCGCAATTTTATTGCCGTCCACATCGC
>JBDLSU010000051.1:0-3159 GCA_039799405.1 Pseudomonadota bacterium
GGGGTTGCCTTCGTCGTCAATATTGAGGGAGCCACGGCGGTGTTCCAGCGTGCCATCATCCACCACGGTCACGCCCTTGGCCGCCACCCGTTCACCAATACGGCCGGAGAAGGTGCTGGAACCCTTGCGGTTGAAGTCGCCTTCCAGGCCATGGCCGATGGCTTCGTGCAGCAAGACACCGGGCCAACCCGGGCCAAGTACCACCGTCATCAGACCCGCCGGGGCCGGGCGTGCTTCCAGATTGACCAGCGCCGCATGCACCGCTTCGCTGGCGTAGCGCTCAAGCGTGGCATCATCAAACATGGCGTAGCTGAGGCGACCGCCGCCGCCGCTGTTACCCATTTCGCGCAAGCCATTTTGCTCCACGATTACGGTCACGGAAATGCGCACCAATGGGCGGATATCGGCCGCCATCACGCCATCGCTGCGCGCCACCAGCACCACATCGTATTCGCCGGCCAAACCCGCCATCACCTGCACTACCCGTGGGTCTTTGGCGCGCGCCATTTTTTCCAGCCGTTCCAGCAGCGCCACTTTGGCAGTGGCATCGAGCGAGGCCAGCGGGTCATTCGGCAGATACAAGGCACGCCCGCCACCGCTTTGCATTGAGCGTGGCAACTTGATTTTGCCCGCACCCTGGCGCGCAATGGTGCGGGTGGCTTCAGCCGCTTCCAGCAGGGCCGCGTCAGAAATGTCATCGGAATAGGAAAACGCGGTTTTATCGCCCACTACCGCGCGCACGCCCACACCCTGATCGATGGAAAAACTGCCGGTCTTGACGATGCCTTCTTCCAGGCTCCAGCTTTCGCTCTTGGTGAACTGAAAATACAGGTCGGCATAATCGACCTTATGGGTGAACATGGTGCCCATGGCATGCATCAGGCGGCTTTCGTCCAGGCCAAACGGGGTCAACAATATGTCGCGGGCCTGGGCCAATGCGCTTAAATCGGGTTGAAAAGGAATCATGATGCGGCCTAATCTCAAATGGGAAAAATAGTAATCGGTTCAGCTTACAGCTTGCGGTGTTTGAGTGCGGGTAAATTGGTGCGCACTTCCTGCATATAGTCCAGATCAATCTCTGCTACCACCACGCCCTCGCCTTCCGGCAATACGGCCAGCACCTTGCCCCAGGGGTCGATAATCATGCTGTGGCCGAAGGTACGGCGGCCATTCACATGCTGCCCGCCCTGGGCCGAGGCCAGCAGATAACACTGGTTTTCAATCGCACGGGCACGCAGCAACACTTCCCAGTGGGCCTGCCCGGTCGTATGGGTAAACGCTGCGGGCAATACCAATAAAGCACAGGTGCCGAGCGCACGGAATAGCTCGGGGAAGCGCAAATCGTAACACACCGACAGCCCGACCCGGCCAAACGGCAATTCCACCGCCGCCACTTCACAACCGGGCACAATGGTGCGCGCTTCGTCATAACTTTCGCTGCCCTTGCTAAAGCCGAACAGATGGATTTTGTCGTAGCGCGCGGCCAGTTCACCTTGCGGGTTATACACCAGGGTGGTGTTAAACACCTTGCCATCCGGTGCGGCCATTGGCAGGGTGCCACCGATCAACCAGAGCTGATGCTGCTGCGCCATGCCTGCCATAAAATTTTGGATTGTGCCACCGCCAACGCTTTCGCCATGGGCAATTTTGTCTTCTTCCTTCATGCCCATCAAGGCCCAGTATTCGGGCAATACCACCAGAGTCGCGCCCTGGGCTGCGGCCTGGCCGATCAAGTGGGCGGCACTGGCCATGTTTTGCGCCACGTCGGGCGTCGATATCATTTGTACTGCAGCGATTTTTACGAATTTGCTCATCTTGCTCAACTCCTGTGGTGCGCTGAATTTACTTGTTGCCATCCTGCCCGGCCTGCGGCAATTTGCCATCAAACTTGCTGACATTCGGGTCTTTCCAGGTGCCAGTTACCTGATACTGGAAGGTCAACACCTTCATCACCGGATTTTTCAAAAATAACTGCGCCAAAAAGGTGCCCAGACCAATCACCGGGTTCACCGCCAGCGCATACACCACCGAGGCGGTGCCGACATTGAAATCCGGTATGACCACTACCCGCAGGTTCTGGGTTTCCTTGGCGATATCGGCGCTGCCTTCCATCAAGACGGTGGCACTTACACCGCGCATTTTCAGGCTGTCGGTATATAACACGCCCTGCTTGATATTGGCTTGCGCGGTAATGCTATCGAAGGCAAAGCCTTCCGAAAATACATCATGAAAATCCAGCTTCAACAAGCGCGGCAAGGCTTGCAAGCTTAACACACCCAATAATTTGGCGGCCCCCGGCTCCACTTTCAGGAACTGGCCTGCCCCTACGCTCAAACTCAATTTGCCCGACAGGGTGGGAATATCCAGCGCAAACGGCAAGCCTTTCCAGGTGATATCGCCTTCCATTTTGCCCTTGCCTGCACGCAGCAGATTGGGGCTACCCAACCGCTCCAGCAATTTGCCCGCATCCAGAATATTGAGCGCATAGCTTAACTGGGTCAGGTTGCCAGCGTCAGCGCTGGTTCCCGGCGTGCCGCCCACCGTTGCGCTGGCTATCCCGCTGGTAATCCCGCTGGCTATTCCACTGGTTATCCACCTTCCGCTGGCTTTGAGTTCGGCGTCCGGATTTTGTAAAGTCAACTGGCGAATCTGCCATTCCCGGCCCTGCGCGCTACGGGCATTTTCGGCCTGTAATTCCAGGCGTCCGAGTTTTTTATTGAACAATTCAAAGTGATCGGCCACCACATCGAGCGCCGGAATACTGGTGGCTTCGTTTTTGCCTTCCAGAATTTCACTCACATCCGCCGCCACCGATTCCGGCACCACCAACTGGGTCAACCGCGCTGTGACTTTCCCCAGACCGCTGCCGCTATGGTCCCAACTGATATGGCCGGATACCTGGTTTGAATCAATATTGGCTTGCCAACTGTTTTTTTGCCGGTAGGCCCCCACCACCACGTTTTCCAGTTTCTTGTCCAGCACCGTCAGTTCATTGGCTTGCGCCGACATACGATCCGGATCGATGTATTGGGCAATGCCAGCGCCGTCACTGGCGCTGTCGGCACTGCCTTTTTGCTCGTTGCCCGCAATATGGCTGGACAAGCTGCGCCAGGCATCGACATTCATGGCGCGCATCTGCACATTCATTTGCAGGCCGCT
>JBDLSU010000052.1:0-9170 GCA_039799405.1 Pseudomonadota bacterium
AAAATACAGAATTGCCATTATGCACCAATTGGGTTGTGTCACAGTGTAACCACAAGATTTTTTCCGGGGAGTCGTGACATTGCTACAATTTGTTGCACAGTAAGCCAGGATGATGCCGCTCAATTCAAAATGAATTTTGGTAGTGGGCACTGTCCTTGGTAGAATGACGGTCGAGCAAAAATATTTCAGGAACACAATGACTCATAAGCCCATCCCGGTTGTCGATTTGTTTGCTGGCCCAGGCGGGCTTGGCGAAGGCTTTTCGTCAGTCCTGGATGATAATGATCAACCTTTTTTTCAAATCAAACTGTCCATTGAGAAAGATCCGGTTGCCCACCAAACACTAACGCTTCGTTCGCTGTACCGCGCGCTCAAGGTGAACGGCGTTCCTGATTCCTATTACCAGTACATTCGTGGTCATATCACTAAAGCTGAGTTCTTTGCTTTGCCACAAATCGCCACAGCCTATGAAGAAGTAAAAGGTGAGGCCCGTTGCATGGAACTTGGAAATGATCCCAAGCGTGAAATTGATGACCTGATCCGCAAGGCGATTGAGGGGCACGACGAATGGTTGTTGATTGGTGGCCCACCATGTCAGGCCTACTCGATGGCGGGTAGATCAAGGCGGCGCAAAAAAGATCCCGAGAAATTTGAAGAAGACCCAAAGCACTTCCTTTACCAGGAATACCTGCGCGTCATCAAAGAGTTCAAACCAACGATTTTTGTGATGGAAAATGTCAAGGGCATGCTGTCTTCAAAGCATGGCGGCAAGAAAATCTTTGACAGGATCATGGCCGATTTGCGAGAGCCGGAGACTAACACGGTCTACGATATTCGTTCTTTCGTGGTCAAGGACAGGCAAGGTGGATTGAGGCCGGAAGATTTCACCATTCAGTCAGAAAAATACAATGTGCCGCAGACGCGGCACCGGGTGATTTTGTTGGGGATTTGTCATGGACGTGCAGGCCAAACTCATACCCCGCTTAAACCTGATAACCCGCATATAAACCTGGCTGATGTTTTTGCTGATATGCCCCCTTTGCGTAGCAAGTTGTCCAGGCGCACGCTCGGCCGTGGAAAACCCGATTCAAGCGACGAATGGGCGCGTATTGTCGCTGATTCGGTCAACTATCTGGATGGATTGGCTGACCCGGTGAGAGCAGAGTTGGAATTTGCAATGCGGGAGGCGTCAAACAGAAAGGAATTCCCACATGGTGCAGGGGCGGCATTTTTACCGAAACCCAACCCAATGGCGGAAAAGTTGCAGTCCGACCTTGCAAGCTGGTTAAGGGACGACCGTTTACAAGGCGTGATACAACATGAGGCACGCGGACATATGGAAACCGATTTGCACCGCTACCTTTTTGCCGCTTGCTATGGCAAAACCTATGGGATCTCGCCAAGACTGAGTCACTTTCCGGTTAAATTACTACCTGACCACAAGAATGCCACGCAAAAGGACGTGCCCTTTGATGATCGCTTCCGGGTACAACTTTATAACGGCCCTTCAACCACGGTCGTGTCTCACATTGCGAAGGATGGGCATTATTACATTCACCCCGATCCGGCACAGTGCCGCAGTTTGACTGTTCGGGAAGCCGCACGTCTGCAGACATTTCCCGATAACTACTTTTTCGAGGGCAACCGGACCGAGCAGTATCATCAGGTTGGTAACGCTGTACCGCCATTTCTGGCAAGACAGCTTGCTTTTTCTGTCAAGGATATATTTTCCAGAGAGAAAATACCCGGCAAAATCCCAATCCAACCACAAAAAGTGCAAACTGATTTGTTTCCTGTGGAAATCGATGTGGAGCCATGTGATGAAAGACTGGCAGCCTGAATCAACGCTGGTTTTTACATCCAAAACAAAAAAGGCAAGCCACCAGACTCGCCCTTCATCATTCTGCTAACCCGTTACCGCCCTGGCTGCTTACGACGCAGGCATCGGTGGCGGTTGCGGCGGAACGTATCTAAGTTGATTCGACAAACCACCAGCAACCTGGTGGATTTCTTGCTCGTTCAGTGTCTGGAATGGGGTAGGCATGCTGGTTCTCCGGAAAGGGATGGTAAACGTCGGTGAAATGGTGGCGGTTCAGGGTTCCGGTGGGCGGCCGCAAGCACCTGGCAGCGGTGGCAACTGGGGCGGAATATAGCGTACATCACAACCATTGGTATCGCCGCTACCCTCGGCACCGGTTACGAGGGCGATTTCGTGCGTCGATAGCGTTTGTAACGACAACAGGGGGAATTTTTCCATGCGGGTCTCCAATATAGGCTGGGTTTGATACATGCTTCGCAATATTTAAATGCGGCAACTTCCTGGCATTATGGTTTCGTTGATAGAAAATGTCAATCATGGCTTGCTGCCACATTTAATGCACACGGGTCACGTCCGCATTCTGGCTGGCTTGCTTTACAATTTGCGCTTGCTGCTTTTCCCTGCCAACCGTTTTTTCAGGAACCGACATGTCGCCCCAGCTCGCCCAGCAACTTATTCCCGCGTTTTTGCTCCAGCATTGGGGCTTGCAAATTGTTAATGTTCAACCGTTGCCGGGCGAAGTGGATGCCAATTTTGCTTTGCAAACCGCAACGGGTGAACGCTATGGTTTCAAATTGCATGCGGGCGAGATGAGTGACGATGTGGATTTGCAAGTGGCGGTGCTGCGCCATCTGGCCCGGCATGCGCCGCACTTGCCGCTGCAAACGCTGGTGGCGGCGCGTGACGGGCGCGAGTTGTTGCCCTTCACGCTGCCCGACGCCAGCGCCGCCACTGGTGAGCGTTGCTATCAGGCGCGTTTGTGCCGCTGGCTGGACGGCCAGGTGTGGGCGCAACTGCCGCAACCGCCCTTGGCGGCGGTGAGCCAACTGGGCGCGGCGCTGGGGCAACTGGATGCGGCCCTGCAAAGCTTCAGCCACCCGGCGGCGCAGCGCGCTTATCGCTGGGATAGTGCGCGCTTTGCGGAACTGATCGATTGTGTGCCGCTGGTTGGCGACCCGGCAAAGCGCCAGGTGTTACAGCAACTGCAGCAGCGCTTTACGGCAGAAATTTTGCCGCAACTGCGCCAATTGCCGTGCCAGGTGATTCATAACGATGCCAATGACTATAATTTGCTGCTGGATGATGCCGGGCATTTTAGCGGCTTGCTCGATTTTGGCGACACCCTGTACAGCCAGCGCCTGTTTGAAGTCGCCAACGCTTGCGCCTACGTGCTGGACCGCATGCCCGACCCGGTGGAAGTGATTGCCGAACTGACCGCCAGCTACCACCAGCACCATCCCTTGCAAGAAGCAGAAATCGATTTGATGTTTGATGCGGTGCAGTTGCGCTTTGGTATGAGCATGTCGCTCTCGGCGCGGCAGATTTTACAGTGGCCGGACAATACCTATCTGCTGATCAGCCAGCAAGCCATCTGGCACAACTGGCAGCGTTTGCTGGCAGAAAACCGCCAGATCGCCATCGCCCGCATCCGCGCCCGTTGCGCGCTGCCGCCTTCCCGCAATGCAGAACTGGCCGAGCGCTGGTTGCGCCGCCATGCCGCCAGCGCCAAGCCGGTTTTTGCGATTGACTGGCACGCCCAGCGCTTGCAGCGTCTTCACTGGGGCGGTGATGGTCAGGCCGATGCGTATTCGGCGCAGCAACTGATGCAGCAAACCCTGGCGGCGCTGGATGGCGCAATTGGCATTGGCGCGTTTGCTGAAGACCGTGGCGTCTACACCGGCGACAACTATGCCACCGCCATTGCCGGGGAACGGCGCAATCGGCATATCGGGCTGGATGTGTTTTTACCTGCCGGGACGCCGATTTTTGCGCCGTGGGATGGCGTGGTAGAAGCCTGCGGCATCGACCCCGGCGGTTTTGGTGGTTTGCTGTTGCTGCGCCATGCGATAGAGGGCGGCCAGTTCTGGACCCTGTACGGCCACCTCAACCCGGCCAGCATGGCCTGGCAAGCCGGGCAAGCGGTGTGCGCCGGGGCGCAACTGGCACAACTGGGTGATGAAAGCGTCAACGGTGGCTGGGCACCGCATTTGCATCTGCAAGTAATGGGGGATTTGCTCGGCATTGCGCCGCTGGATTGGCCCGGTGCCTGCAGTGCGCGCTTGTGGCCGGTGTTTGAACGGGTCTGTTTGCCACCGAATTTGCTGTTGGGTTTGCCGCTGGCGACGCAAGACCAGCACCAGAGCGATGCTGCCAGCTTGCTGCGCCAGCGCCGCTTGCGCATGGGGCCGTCGCTGTCGCTCAACCATCGCGAGCCCTTGCACATTGTGCGCGGTGAAGGTTGCTACCTGATCGACGCCCACGGCCAGCGCTGGCTGGATATGGTGAACAACGTGGCCCACGTCGGCCACGCCAACCCGCGCGTGGTGCAGGCGGCGGCGCGCCAGCAGGGGCTGCTCAACACCAATACGCGCTATCTGCACGAGCATATTCTGGACTACGCCCGCCGCCTGACACTCACCATGCCGCCGCAATTATCGTGCGTGTTCATGGTTAATTCCGGCAGCGAAGCCAATGATCTGGCGCTGCGGCTGGCGCGTGCCTACACCGGCTCGCGCGAAGTAATCTGTGTCGATCATGCCTACCACGGCAATTTAACGTCGGTGGTCGATATCAGCCCCTATAAATTCAACGGCAAGGGCGGCAGCGGCAAGCCGCATCACACCCATATTGCGCAGGCCCCGGATTTGTATCGCGGCCAATGGCGCTATGCCGATCTGGCGGCGGGCCAGCCAGTGGGCGCGCTATATGCGCACAGCGTGGAACAAATCTGCCAGAATCTGCTTGAACAAAATCGCAAACCGGGCCTGTTTCTGGTGGAAGCCATTCAGGGCTGCGCCGGGCAACTGCCCTTGCCACCGGCTTATTTGCAGGCAGTGTACGCCAGCGTGCGCGCCGCTGGCGGCTTGCTGCAGTCAGACGAAGTGCAAGTGGGTTTTGGTCGGGCCGGTAGCCATATGTGGGCCTTTGAAACCCAGGACGTGGTGCCGGATATTGTCACCATGGGCAAACCCATCGGCAACGGCCACCCGATGGCGGCCGTGGTCACGCGCCCCGAAATTGCCGCCGCCTTCGCCAATGGCATGGAATACTTCAACACCTTCGGCGGCAACCCGGTCTCGTGCGCCATCGGGCTGGCGGTGCTGGATGAAATTGAAGAACAACACCTGATGGCCCGCGCCGCCCATATCGGCGAACGGCTCATGGCAGGCATGCGCCAGTTGGCCCAGCGTTTTGAAATGATTGGGGACGTGCGCGGCATTGGCATGTATATCGGCCTGGAACTGGTGCTCGATCGCCACACACAGCAACCGGCCACTGCACAGATGGCGCAATTGTTGGAGCTGATGAAGCAAAAGCAGGTGCTGCTCAGTAGTGAAGGGCCGTTTAACAATGTGCTGAAGATCAAGCCGCCGCTGGTGTTTGGCGAAGCGGAATGCGACTGGTTTTTGACGGCGCTGGAGCAGAGTTTGCAACAAATCGGCTAAATTTGAGATCGCTGGTATTTTGCCCCCGGTTTGCCCGGCTGTCTGGTGCTTTCTTGTGGGCAGGGGCGATATACTCCACTTTTCTCCTTATTTTCTCTTTAAGTACACAAAGGCAGCACATCATGCGCTTAAAACAGGTTCGCATTCAAAATTTCAGGAATTTTCAAGACTTGACGCTGGAACTGGACCCGCGCCTGAATGTGTTGGTCGGTGCAAACGGGGCCGGTAAGACGGCGATTCTGGATGCGATTGCGGCGGGACTGACGCCTGTTTTAAGCTACCTTTCGTCGGCCAACCAGCGCTTGAGTGGGCCGGGTATCAAGGATGCGGATTTTCTGGTCGAAACGCAAGATTTAGCCGATGGCAAGAAGCGGGTGCGAAAGGCAGATTATGCGCAGATTGTGCTGGAAACCACCGATGGCTTGCGCTGGGATAATTGGCGCGCGTCGTTTAAGGGGGCAAGCCAGCCTGAAAAAATTGGACAGGCGGAATTGAGTGCGTATTGCCAGCAGTTGCAACAAAGCTTGCATACCGACGCGCCGGGGCTGTTGCCCGTGTTTGCCTATTACAGCGCGCAACGTGGCAGCATCGAACACCCGGAACGCTTGCGTGCCAGCAGTATCAATTATCAATACAGTACCTCAGCGCTGGTTGGTGCCCTGGATTCAAAGAGCGACTTCAAGGAAATGTTGAAGTGGTTTAACGACGCCGAAGCGGCCGAATTGCGTGCTAACCGGGGCGTGGCTGATGACGATTACGAGCCATTGCCCGCACTGTCTGCGGTGCGTGAAAGTATTGAACTGATGCTTGGCGGGCGCTATCGCAATCCCTGTTTTGACCGCGATCATAAGTTTGTGGTGACAGCGGTTGACACGGATACCCCGCTGCAGGTGGCGCAACTGAGTCTGGGCTACCAAAGTATGTTGTCGTTGTCGGCTGACTTTGCCCGACGCATGGCGATTGCCAATGATTTTTTGGACGATAATCTTGACACCAACGACAACTTATCCAAAATAGGTAACGATTTCGTAGCGCTCAATCCAGGACAGATGCCTGAATTTGGAACCCCATCCCTGATGGCTCCGGCCATCATGCTGGTAGACGAAATCGATGTCCACCTGCACCCGGCCTGGCAACAACATGTGCTGGCCGACCTGATGCGGGTATTTCCCTGCACCCAGTTTATTGTCACTACCCATAGCCCGCAGGTGCTCAGTTCGGTCGCTTCACGCCATATTTGTTGCCTGGATGAAAACCGCATTTTTGCCGCCCCCAACGGCACCGAAGGGGCCGAAGCGTCGCGCATTCTGGATCGGGTATTTGGCGTCAGTACCCGCCCGCCGGATAACCCGGTGACCCGTGATTTAAACGAATACCTGAAGCTGGTGTATGCCGATCAATGGCAGTCTGAGCGGGCCAAGCAATTGCGCCAGCGACTGAACCTGGCTTATCTGGGCGAAGAACCCGCCCTGACAGCGGCAGATCTATACATAGAAAACCGGGAATGGGAACTGGAGATTGAAAAGGAAGGCGAGGCGAGGCCATGAAGCGCATCCGCAAATCCGCCCCGCCGAATCAACTGACCATCTATGCCCATGCACACCCGAACGATGATTGGGATCAGGATTTTCGCAATCATGCCAATCCGGGGCAAAGGCCGGGTGACGATTATCGCGCCATCAAGCAGCGACTGGTTGAGGATCAGGGTGGTTTGTGTGCTTATTGTGAAACCGGGATTGCCGAGCTGGGGCCGGACTTGCAAAGGGTGGAGCACTATCATCCGAAATCCGATACCAGCGATCCCGCCATGAATTGGCATTTGCACTGGGAAAATATCATGGCGGTTTGCATCGGTGGCGAAAAAATCAGGGATGTGAATTTCCCCCGGCCCGCCAATTTGAGCTGTGATGCCCATAAAAACCACTACTTGACCGAGCATAAGTTGCAAGATGCCGAATTATTGGCATTTATCCCGGAACTGATCAACCCTTTGTGCATGCCAGCCTTTCCGCCCTTGCTGGTGTTTGATCGTGCCAATCATGAAATTCACCCCGATTCCGCTCAATGTGCCGCTTTTGATGCCAGCCAGGGCCTGCCGCAGGGCGAGACCGAGCGCAAGCTGGCCTTGACGCTGGAGGTGTTGAATTTGAATTGTCGTCGTTTATGTGAGGACCGGCATCAGGTGTTTATTAGCTATCAAAAAGAGCTTGCCAAATATCGGCAGCAGGATGTGAAAAATTGCCGTGCCATTTTGGCCCAAAAGTGGTTTGGGCGGACCAAGTGGTTGCCGTTCTTCACGACGCGCCGTTTCTTGCTCGGTGCAGAGGCCGAGAAAATTCTCCATGCACGTAACTTTGATGGATAAACAACTGCGCTTGATCCATGTCGTGTTTTTCGGAATTGGTGCCCTCAATCCGTCAATTGATCGCATGCCAGGGCACATTCCCCCCCGTTTTCGTTAAAGTTAGCGCACTTTGACGCTCGCGCTCAATGCCAACCCATACCAATAATTTACACAGGAGCCGATTTTGAAACCCACTTTACTTGCCATGTTAGTTTCCTGCCTGGGCTTGTTGCCAGTGCAGGCCAGTGCCAATGAGGCGCTGGCACCCACCTTGTCCAGCGGTCTGGAAAGCGGCCAGGGCGATAGCACAGTGCGTGCCCAGGATGATTTTTTCCGCCACATCAATGGCACCTGGCTGAAAAACACCACCATTCCGGCTGACCGCGCCATCTGGGGCGGGTTTCATCAATTGCGCGATTCGGTGCAAACGCAATTGCGTGCCATTATTGAAACCGCTGCCGCCCAGCCTGCGGGGGCCGCCAAGGCGGAGACCCGCAAAGTGGGCGATTTTTATGCCAGCTTTATGGATGAGAAAAAAATCGCTGAACTCGGCATCAACCCGCTCAAGACAGAACTGGCGCAAATTGCGGCGGTTCGCAGCAAGGCCGACCTGCCGCGCCTGATCGGCTATCTGTCCGGCATTGGTGTCAATACGCCGTATGCATATACCGTCGTGCAAGACAACAAGGATTCAACCCGCTATGTGGTCAACCTGGCGCAAGCCGGGCTGGGCATGCCGAACCGGGATTATTACCTCAAACCCAAGGATGCCGCACTCAGCCTGGCGCGCGCCAAATATCAGGCCCATATCGAAACCCTGCTGACGCTGGCCGGGCAAAAAGACGCCGCCAGCAAAGCGCACCGCATCGTGGCGCTGGAAACCAGGTTGGCGCAAGTGCAGTGGAGCAAGGTAGAAAACCGCGACCCGGTGCGCAGCTATAACAAAGTGGCCTTGAAAGAGCTCGATGCGCTCACGCCCGGCTATCAGTGGCAAGGGTTTTTGCAAGAGAGCGGCATTGGCGGCAAAACCGAATATGTGATCGTGTCGCAACCCAGTTACCTGAAGGGCTTTGCCAAGCTGGTGCAGCAAGTGCCGCTGGCCGACTGGAAGGCGTATTTTGAATTACGTGTGATGTTTGAATTTGCCGAACTGTTGCCGCAAGCCTATGTTGATGCCGATTTTGCCTTCCGTGGTCAGGTGTTAAGTGGTGCCAAAGAAAACCGCCCGCGCTGGAAGCGGGGTGTGGCGCTGGTCAATACCGAGCTGGGCGAAAGCATCGGCAAAATCTATGTGGAACAGCACTTTTCGCAGAACAGCAAACGGCGCATGGAAACCATGGTC
>JBDLSU010000053.1:0-2575 GCA_039799405.1 Pseudomonadota bacterium
CAGCGCCATCAATCCCATACCCCATACCAGGCGTTTGAGTGTGGGCGCTGCTGGCGCACGCTGCTTGAAACGCCGGCCTGCCGCACCGCCTTGCAAAACCTTCATGATTGTCCCTCTTGCTTTCTATAACTTCAAAAAATGCGCCGTGCCGCCTTGATCAAAACCGGCCTCTCCCATGCCAGCGCGGATAGTCTGGCAAGCCGAAATAATAACCGTTCCCTGTCTGAAACACGGGAGAATTTTTCAACAAATTTGTAACGATGATTATTTTCCAAGCGTCGTTTTAAGCATCGCGCTGCCGGGGCAAAAAACTACCCCAACTCGGCTACAATAGCCACTTCCCCCACTGATTCAGGACGACGATTATGGAATGCAAAGTAAGTTGGACAGGCCCGGATGGCATGGCATTTTTGGCAGAAACCGGCTCCGGCCATGCGGTGGTGATGGATGGCGCACCGGATGGCGGTGGCCGCAACCTGGCCCCGCGCCCGATGGAAATGGTATTACTGGGCACCGGGGGCTGCACCGCCTATGATGTGGTGCTGATTTTAAAGAAGAGCCGTCAGCAGGTGCTGGGTTGTGAAGTCAGCCTGAAGGCCGAACGGGCCGAAACCGAACCCAAGGTATTTACCAAAATCCATTTCCACTTCACCGTGCGCGGCCACAAGCTCAAACCCGAAACGGTAGAACGCGCCATCAATTTATCGCACGAAAAATACTGCTCAGCCTCGATCATGCTGGCCAAGACTGCCGAAATGAGCCACAGTTTTGAGATTATTGAATCAGGTCAGCCCTGAAAGGGATACGCCGCCGCCAGCTTGCAAAGTTTCGCCCCTGGCGTAGCGCAACAAGGCTTGCTCGCTATATTGCTTGCGTTTAACGATCAGCTCGGCCTCCAGTGCAGCAATTTGCCGCGCCGTTTCGGTGACGGCAATAATTTCCTGCTGGCGCACCAGCGGGGGCAGCAGCACTTCCAGCGTGCCCATGGCAGTGGTCGATATCATGCGCACCACCTCGCCACGCGCAAAGGTGGCAATGGTTTGCTGGGTATCCGGCAGATTGATATACCAATGCAAATAGGCTGGTGAAATCAAATCCGGCCGGTTCACACGAATAAACATCAAGGGCGCAATGCAAATCGTGCGCGCCAGGGGCTTTGTGATCAGAGCACAAGTGTTGGTCAGCCCACGGGAGCGAAAAATCAGGTCACCGGGACGCAACAAATAATGCGCCTTAAAATCCGCAAGCTGGGCTCGTGCAAACTGATCCACTTGCTCAACGCCTGCCGCCGAAGCATCTTTCATCTGGATGATGGCAGTATTGCCTTCGGTACAGTCTTTCAAACTGCCCCGATAGGTATAGCCCATGTAAATCCGGGCGATATCATGTAACTGTGTCATAGGCATCAAATCAACAGATCAAATAGAAAAATGGTTCAAGCCGGAACCGGACTAACAGCGCCAGCGGACAAATCGCAAGACTGCGCCAGCGCCAAAATCAAGGCATCGGCCTCGCGGCTGGAATGCTCAAAATCCTGCAGCAGGCGTTGACGCGCGCTGATCAAATCTTGCAGGTTTGACATTGGTACCGCGTCCGGTGCCAGTTCATGGTTTGGGTGGGATAGTGTCATCATTGCCTCACATGGAATTCCGCCAGGAACACAATTGCTCCGTGGATTGAACCGGATTATGCGATAGCAACAGCAGGAAGTATATTGGCCGCGAGTACAAATTTTGGCGCGTGCGCCTGATTTTCTACAACGGGGCCAGATAGCCCAGCGGCAGTTTCAGGCGGAACGCAGTGCCACGTCCGGGCACGGAACGCATGGTGATGGCGATATTCAATTCCTGACACAACCGACCAACATTAATCAAGCCCACACCATGCCCTTCGCCCGGTTGCGCTTGTGCCGCCTGCGGCTCGGCCTGATAGCGCAAAAACTGGCGCTTTTCCATCAATTCGATCAGGTTCATCAAATTGGCCTTGCGGTCGCTGCTATTCAGGCCGGGCATGCCGGGGCCGTTGTCCAGCACATGCACGTAACAGCAGCCCGGCGCGCTAAAAAAGCGCAGACGGATGTGGCCGTCCGGTGCGGTATGGGCGATGGCGTTGGCGAGCAAATTGGCAATGATGCGCTTGAAGCTTTCTTCATTGGTGCTGATGGCGGCCAGATTGGCGTGATGGCTACAGATCAACGTAATATCGCGCTCACAAGCCGGGGCGTTGAAGCGGGTAAAAAAGTAATCGCACAGCAGCTTGACTGGCAGGGTTTGGCGCGAAGCAGGCGCGGGCTGGGCGTTGCTGATTTTGGCTTGACGAATAATATCCCCGATGCGGCTGGAAACCGTTTTGATTTCTGTCTGCAACCAAAGCGCATCATCGCGCTGCGCCTGGGTGGTAGCGCAGGTGGCCAGATCATGCACTTTGAAGGCCATGGGCACCAGCAGGTGCTTCACCCAAGTTTAACAACCTAAAAAATATTCTGATAATAATCAACGACTTGCATCGCAAAAAATTCTAAAGAGGCACAACAAGCTCGTAAAATGGATCTATGCGATCATTTTCTTCGTTCCTC
>JBDLSU010000054.1:0-3465 GCA_039799405.1 Pseudomonadota bacterium
GTCGGGGTAGGTTTTACTCAGGTTTTCAATAACAAGCATGTTGCCAGCTCCGGGGGAAATGTCGATGCGCTGAGTGTAAAAGCCCGGCCATGCCAGCGACAAGCGGCAAATGACCAAACCCCGGTTTGCTGTGATGCATGCCGGTTTCGTCAGCGAAAATGCGACTTTCGTCAGGAAGCAGATGACAAACAACGGCGTATGCGGCAGCATGTCAGCAGAAAAGGACTACGCCATGAATCTCATCCCCGAACGAATTTTGCCGCGATTGTCGATCTTGCCGATCGTGCCAATCTTGCCCGTACTGATCGGCATGATGTGGACGGCACTGCATGCCATGCAAACCAGCGCAGAAGCCAGTTGGCCCGCGTTTGCCTGGTTGCTGGCGCAATTGCTGCTTGAGTTTGCGCCTTTATTCCTGGCGCAATGGCTACAATTTCGTGCGCCATGGCGCTGGCGTCATGCTGTGTGGCTGCTGGGCATGGTGTTGTATCCGCTGGCGAATCTGACCCTGCAAGGCCATGGTGGCCAGCCTCTGTGCATGACGCAAAGCGGCTGGCTGATTGCGCTGAGCGCCAGCCTGGCCTATTGGGCGCACCAGTTCTACCAGTCCCGGCCCTGGCCGGATCATTCACGCGCCAGCTTGCGCAAGCTGTGGTCGCTTGATACCACGGTGCTGTTGTTGTTGGCTACGTGGGTGCTGTTTATGTCGGCCTTGCTGACCTCGCACCAGAATGCCATGGCGCTTCAACCGATACCGCTGGCATTTCATTTTGATCGCATTCTGCGCCACCCCGCCGAGCTGATTGCCTGTCTGCTGCAATTTACCCTGATGGCATCCATTATCTATCTGATTTACTGGACCAATCGCTATATTCTGATCCGCCATTTTCTGGCGCACCATGGGCCACTGCCGTTTGTCTTGCTCAGTCTGGCGGCACTCGGATTAAGCTATCCCTTGCTGGCGACGCTGGTATTGCAACTGCCGCTCAATGTGGTTGAAACCACCTTGCTGCCTTCGGGCAACCATAATCCATTTGACTGGTTCAACCTGATGTTCATGCTGTGGATCTGGGCACTGAGTACGCCGCTGATTCTGGCATTTGAACGGCAACAACAAGAGCAATCGCTGGCCGAGGCACGCCAGGCGCAACTGCAAACCGAATTGCGCTTGCTGCAACAACAGATCAATCCACATTTTCTGTTTAACACGCTCAATAATTTGTATGCGCTTTGTTTGATCCAGTCAGCCGATGCGCCGAAACTGGTCTTGCAGCTCGCGAATCTATTGCGCTACGTGGTGTATCAAGGGCAGCAAGCGCTGGTCAGCCTGCAACAGGAAATAAGCTATCTGGAAGATTACCTGGCCTTGCAGCAGTTGCGGGTCAGTAATAAGACCCGGCTGCTTACCCATTTTCCTGATGCACCCGGGCCATACCGCTTGCCCCCCTTGTTGCTGATCATGCTGGTGGAAAATGCCTACAAACATGGGGTGGAAAGCACCGCAGAAAAAAGCACGGTGGAAATTGAGATGCACCTGCAGGGCAAGCAACTGCGCTTTGTTTGTCGCAATAGCCTCGGTTCTGCTGCAGGGACAGCGCAAACCCGATCAGTAGCACCCGCCGCGCAGCAGGATGAGCGCGCCGCCAGCGGCCTTGGTCTGAAAAATTTGCGACGCCGGTTGCAATTGCACTATGGGCAGCGCTACACTTTGCGCAGTGCGCCGGATGAGCATGGCTGGTGCGCCGAACTGACACTGGAACTGGCCCAATGATTACCGTATTGATCGTCGATGATGAGCCGCTGGCACACCAGGTGCTGTTGCACCATTGTGCCGCCTGGCCCGATTTGGTGGTGGCCGGGCATTGCTACAGTGCTGCCGAAGCCCTGGCGTTTTTGCTCAAGCAGCCGGTCGATCTGCTCTTGCTCGACATACGCATGCCGGTGCTCAGTGGTCTGGACATGTTGAAAGTGCTGGCCCATGCGCCACAGGTGATCATTACCAGCGCCCATCAGGAATATGCGCTGGATGGCTTTAATCTCGATGTTACCGACTATTTGCTCAAACCGGTCAGTGCCGAACGCTTCGCCCAGGCACTCGACAAGGTCCGGCGGCGTCATGCCGGGGCGGGCGCTGACGCCGCACCGATGGCTGCAGCGGCTTATCTGGCACTGAAAGTTGAACGCGAGTTGCGCAAGTTCACCCTGGCCGATATCAGTTGCTTCGAGGCGTATGGCAACTACGTCAAGGTGTGGCAAGGCCAGCAAATGGTTTTGGTCAATGCCACCTTAAAACAAATTCGCGAACAAGTGCCGCCGATGCAGTTTGTGCAAGTGCATAAATCGTTTTTGGTCAATCGTCAGCATGTCAGCGCGCTGGACAGCCAGCTTGTGCATCTGAGCAATAATATGCGCATCAGGATCGGCGACGCTTACAAGGGCAATGCGCGCGCGATCCTGTAAGCGCGATTGATGCGTTGGGCCTCAGCGTCCACGCTGCATCTGCTTGATAAACACCGCACTATCGGGCCGGAAAAACGCCGCCGTGATTTTGCTCGACAACTGATCAAACGCCCGCTCCGCCATCACGGCATACACTTGTCCCTCGGGCATATGCTCGTCCGGGTTGTCTTTGCTGGTTTTGTATTCCACATTAAAGCGCTGCGGCGGTTCAACTTCCAGATTAAAGTTCCAGGCCTGCTCGCTTTGCGGCACCAGAATCGAGGCCTGGAAGCGGATTACCAGGCCGACAAAAGCATCTTCCTTGTGCTTCTCGGAATAATAAATCGCACCCGATGGTTCGATCTGGTAAGTGATTTCGATGGCCGGATGCGGTTTTTTGCCAATCTGGCCGACCTGGAACGCCAGCACGTCATTCGGGAAAATCGACCCCAGTGCGTTGCTCAAACCCCGTGTGATACGGCTTTCGCGCACGCCCGCGCTGTCATTGGAAAAATGGCGCGAAGCCGGGGCGATTTTGATGCCGTTGATTTTGGCTTCGCGCGACTTCAGAAAAGAATCCAGATGGCTCAACGCTTCCGGCGTCGGCCGGGTAAATTTGATGATGACTTTCGGGTCGTCGTGTTCTTCCGCAAAGCGCAATAACTGTTCCATGGTACCAACCAGCTTGCTGTCGGTATTGACCGCCTGGGCCTTGAATTTCTCCAGCGCTTGTTGATACAGCAGATGAATTTCCGCGCTGGCCTCCGGCACGATCTCGCTACCCGGATAGCGGTTTTTCAGTTCGCGCAGCGCAGAAACCGAGCGCTTTTTGCGCACTTCTTCCAACGCCACACGCGGCAATTCGGCACGCAACTGGGCCAGGTAAAAACGGCCATTTTTCAGATAACCGGTGTAAGCAGCTTCGGTTTTCAGGCGGCGCGCCTGCTTGGCCATTTCCACGTCCGATGCGGCGTTACGGCCATACCAGAACACACCAGCCAAGACCACGCTGCTGACCAGCATGAC
>JBDLSU010000055.1:0-3513 GCA_039799405.1 Pseudomonadota bacterium
CGTTGTCCAGGCCGCTCTTGATTCAGGCCTGTAGATTCATCCGGTGATACGAATGGTTCCTTTTAGTTAAGCGGAACAGCTTAGACAAGCGACTTCGTGTCGCACTGTAGCCGTTGTACCAGCGTTTGATTTGGGCACGCGCCAGTCCCGGCAATTCTGGCGCAAACACTTGATCCAGATCGGTTTCGGTATAGCCACACAGGGCGGAATAGTGCGGATCAAGCGTGATATCGCGCAAATTGTTCAGGCCGGAAAACAGGCTGACTTTGGTAAATTTGCTGACGCCGGTGAGAAACACAAAGTGCAGGTGCGCGTCCTGATCTTTGAGTACGCTGTATAAGCCCTTTAATTCTTCGCGCAGTTCGCGTGCGATGGTGGGCTGATCGATTTGATCCAGAATCGGTTTGTCGTACTCGTCTACCAGCACCACCACGCGCTGGCCGGTTTGTTGGTGCAGGCGTTCGATCAGGTCGGTCAGGCGGCTACGCTGGTGCTGATAGCGCGCCGGGAGTGAAAAGCGGCGTTCGTGCCGTTCTAGCTGGACGTGCATCGTTTCCAGTAAGTCGGCCTTGTTTTGCAATACAGCACCGCCAAAGCTGATGTGGATGACAGGAAAGTGCTGCTGCCAATCCCACTGATCGTAAATTGCCAGTCCGGCAAACAATGCCTGATTGCCTTCGTACAATTCCTTCAGGGTATCGAGAAACAGGCTTTTGCCAAAGCGGCGTGGGCGCGACAGGAAGAAATAGCCTGCCCCTTGTGCCAGGCGCAGCGCAAACGGGGTTTTGTCAACATAATAAAACCCGCCTTCGCGGATTTTGGCGAAACTCTGGATGCCAATCGGTAATTTTTTGCGTGGGGATTGCGACATGGCGGCGAAGCAAGCGATCAAGGTGAGGTAGTCTATCATGTCTGGCTGTGTGCCGCCAAATGGTGGCAAGGCGGTGGCACATGCAGAGGCGGCGCAACCGGGACAGCCAACAGAGGCAAATCAGGGCGATCAACATCAGCCAAACATGGCGGTTCCGATTGGTGGATTCAATCGTGCCCGTGTTCATTGGGCGGATTGGTCGCATTGCCCGCCTGTCAGCCCGACACTGGCAAATTGGCAGCCGGAATCGTCAGCAGCAATTCCGATTCATCAATCAGTCGGAACTGTGGGCGTTGTCCGGACAATTGCTCACTGTTATCGAGAATGATTTGCACCCCTTCACCGCGCTTGTCCATCATTTTGCTGCGCGTGCCAAAACCTGCGTCGCCGTCTGGCACCGCACACTTTGCCAACAAACTGGTAATGGCTTCATTGCGTGCCGCCTGGCGGTAGGGCAAACTTTCTACTGTCATGGTGTTGGGAATGGCGCCGGGGGAATACAACTCAAGCCGATCCGCAAACATGCGCAGACGTATTTTTGCCCCGTGAATTGAGTAGTCACGATGCGCTACCGCATTGACCACGGCTTCAAACACGGCGGTCAGGTCGTATTGCGGAATATCGTGTCGGCCCAGATTTTTGATGGCTCTGACCCGCATGTTTCTCCTGACGAATTGACAGGCGGCAAGCACCTGGGCATCCAGTGGCCCATAAATGTCCTGGGCATCAAGCTGATAGTCTCCAATTTCGCCCGGCAGCACGCTGGTGCCGCGATACGCTACTGCCTGAATAAAGGCATTCGGTAGCCAACGGCGAGGATCAGGACTGGCCAACAAAATACCCGCCACGGTCGGGCGCAAAACATGATCGGCATCTGGCCGGGCCATCGCCAGTTTGTCCAGCAAGACTTCGCGGCTGTCGGCAATGCGGGCGCTGGCGAAGCGTTGCCACAGTGCCGGGGTCAAGTCATCAAGTTGCGCGCCGGGCACGGGTTGCTCGTCGAAGCGGATGATGCGGGCCTGACTGCGCTGCTGAAACAGGCGCGCCAGATAATCGGGTGTCATTTTTCTTTTGGCACTGCCAACCCGGTAAAAATAGCCACTGGGGCTTTCATGCACAAACAGACTGGGCGCGACATCGATCTTGAATACCGGCAACGATTCGCCGTTCAACGCAGGCAAGGTCATGCGTTCAAGCACCGGATTGAGTGGTGGCACAATCACATCAAGGCACAAATTCCGGACAAAGTCCTCGACCGCATCGAGCTTTGCCAGCGCAATGCCAATCACCTCACGCGTATCATTGACGCCCAATACGCAAACGCCACCGCGACTGTTGGCAAACGCAGCCAATTCATCGGCCAAGGAATCGCGATGTGGGGCACTGACTTTTTCTCCAGAAAAACGTACTTCCTTCAATTCCAGAAAAGAATCTTCGCCCAGCCGAATTTTTTCCATCAGATCAGCGACATGATCAAACATCAGACTCCTCTTCCCGGTCGTTGGTAACGCCATTCAAACGCTTCATTGCCCCCCACCACGATTTGGCAAATTTCGGTGTGAGGTGATCCAATTTTTGAATTCATGGTAACTTTTTCGCACAAGGCGCTTCAAAAAGAAAACTGATGGGAAATGTTGGCCCTGCACGATTGCGTGCCAGCCACGCCAAAGTATAGCGGAATTCTTAACGTGAACATGAGGACTTACGCAAAACCGGGCCAGCGGGCCACCGGGCCACCGTCCGGCGGCGTAACCCGGCTTTGTCGATTTGTAGCGTGGTAGCGATCCGGATGTTTGCCCAGAATGAAAATGTCTGGTTATAATTATCGCCACTAATTTTTTTGGCGGTAGATATGGCTGATGGGCAATTCAGGGCAATGATAGGCAAGCTTCCATTTTGGTTGGTTGTCATTATCTGGATGCTTGTTGTGGGTTCGATTTTTATTGGCCTGGTGTACCTGTTTGGTGGCCCGGCCATGGAACGCCGACAAATTAAAAACGAGAGAATCGACGTATTGCGCACCCACTATCCGTCGCTGTCGGCTTTGTTTGCGCAATGGGACGAATGCAACTATCGTGCGGTTTCACCCACGGCGACAGCCAGAATTTGTGATCACAAAATGATCAAGGCGGCCCTTACCATCGACAAAACCGCCGACATGCTCAGTTTTTTACAAGCCAGAGACGAAATTGAGGCCAACGTGGATGGTACACAAGAGAGTGAAGAATGAGTACGCCACCTGAAAAAGATCCCGGGGACACGGAGCGTGCGCTGTCCGAAAAGGAGATCAGGGCATTTCTCATCATGATTCGTGTGATGCCATTTCTGTTCCTGTTTTTACTGGCTCACAGTATTTATGGCATCGTTGTTGACGTGCGCGAGTGGCATCGGAACGAAGCGCAAACACGGCTGGCGCAACAGCGCCACCCGAAACTCAAGGCGCAGTATGCGGCCTTTGAACAGTGCCTTGGTACATGGTACGTCAGCCCGCCGAGCCATACAAAATGGCTCAAGTGTGATATGAAACAACTGCGCTTTGCCATGCGTCAGGGCCTGGGTGAAGACTATGTTCGCTATATGGCCGACAGGGACAGTCAATTGGAGGCCAATAGGGTGGATATTTACCGCTTGCCATTGCCTGA
>JBDLSU010000056.1:0-2578 GCA_039799405.1 Pseudomonadota bacterium
GAAAAGTTACTGTTTTTCACTGCTGTTGGGCAAAATAAATGATGAATGCAATCTCAGTCCTCTGCTGGGTGGAAAGGCGAGGGGGGCTGGCGGGTTGCGGACATGGGGCGCTTCTTCAAAATGGGTGGCTGATTTTACTGCATTCACGAACCGGGGCATATGTTGTTTTGACGCTGGGGGCAGGCGTGGAGATCGCGCTTTGGTAATGGGTGTTTTTAATGCTGAAATGGTGTTATTTGGTTCAGTACAGTTCTCGTAAATTCCATCAGCACAGCGCCACAGTTTCAAAACTGTACGGGTAAAAATAATGCCCAATTGCATCTTTTCCTGCGGCAACAGGGTTTCTATAATGCATTCATTGTCGAGTGCATTCAATTCGACCCACCCATATCCGCAGGAGTCTTTCCATGTTGCCATCCATTGTGTCATTGCGTACCGCTTCCACCCCTATTTGTTCCGCCCTGTTATGCCTTGCCGCCAGCGTGTTTGCCAGCCAGGCCCACGGCGCTACTTTAAGCTGGCCCGGTCATGTCAGCACCGGGCAAAACTGGGTCAATACCATCAGCCCGGCCAATAACGCTTACAGCACCCCGGCCAGCATCACGCTTGACAGCAACAGTGTGCTGCACGCTACAGCGCAATGCGGTTCGTTCACGGCGCAATTGTTGTTGCAGTCGTATGAAGGGATTATTACTGCCGATGTGTTGACGGCGCTTACGGGCAGCAATTCGCCGTCTGCGCAGGAATGGCATGATGCGATTGATCCGGCGCAAAGTCATCCGGATAACCCGAGCAATGGGGTGTCGCTGCAAGCGCTGGATCAGGCGCTGGCAAGCCCAACTGGCCGCACGCTGCGCAGCAATAACACCACGCTGCTGGCAGTGGGCGATATTCTGGCGGCCAAATACAGCACCAGCAGTGCGACCGGGCATGTGATGACGGTGAGCAGCATTACCGCGCCTGCGGCGGATCAAGCGCTGACCCTGAGCGGAACCCGCGTTATTCCGGGTGTTACCAGCGTCAAACGCTGGACGGTGCAGGTGCTGGATTCTTCTTCCAGTGTGCATGGCAGCAGCGATAGCCGCTATCAGAAAGACAGTGGTGAAGACGATGGCAACGACCATGGCATTGGCAGTGGCACCATTTATTTGTATGAAGACGCCACTGTTGGCTCCAGCACCCGGGGCCAGTTGGTGGGTTGGACCTGGAGTACTGCCAGCAGCTACACCTACCAATTTACCCAGACGGCAGCGCTGGATAATAACGGCAAAACCACTTACCGGCCGATGGTGATCGGGCGTTTTTCCGGTGCCGGGCTGTAATAAATCTTGTTTCCGGGTGGGCGCATGTTGCCGCCACAATCGACTATAATCAGCCAACGCCACCCTGGCAGAGCCACATGCTGTCAGGGTGGTGTTGTTTGGTACCAAGGCATAGTCCTGCAATAACATTCCATTGACCAATTCGGGAGAATGCACCGTGAGCAGCTTTACAATCAATTCGGATCGACTGCTGGTCGTTGCTCTGCAAAATGAAAAGGTGTTGGCCCTGGCGGGTGCCATGGTGGCTTACACAGGTAGCATGAAGTTTGAGAAAGCCATTCTTGGTGGCGAAGGCTTGTTTGGCGCGCTTAAGCGCAAGGTCACCAATGAAGGCATGTCGCTGATGCAGACCAGTGGCACCGGAACCGTGTATTTTGCCCATAATGCGGCAGAAATTGCGGTCATCAATCTCAATAATCAAAAGTTATTCCTCGAAAGTTCCAGCTTGCTGGCCTACGATACCGCGCTCAAAACCAATACCGCGTTTGCCGGTTTGCGCGGTGCTACTTCCGGTCAGGGTTTGTTTACGACCACGGTGGAAGGCACGGGTAATGTGGCGGTTATTTCGCGGGGCAATCTGATTGCGCTGGAAGTGACGCCAAGCACGCCGTTGTTTGTTGATCCGGATGCCTTCATCGGCTACCAGGGCAATGTGCAGCAGGAATTTGTGTTTGACGTTAACTGGCGCACCATGGTGGGCGAAGCGTCGGGTGAGTCGTATCAATTCAAGTTTACCGGGCAAGGTGTGGTGTTTATCCAACCTTCCGAGCGTTAAGGAGTGCCTCATGCCTGTCTATAATCAAATCAATGAAAAGCTGGTGGAAGTGTCGCTCAATGGCGAACAGGTGTTTGCCAAAAAGGGTGCCATGATTGCCTACCAGGGAGAAGTGCTGTTCAGTCGCTCGTTTTTGGCCGGTGGCGGGGTGCAGGATCTGGCCATGCGTGCGGCAACCAGTGAGGGTTATGCGCTGATGGTGGCCAAGGGCAGCGGTAAAGTGTATTACGGTCATAACGGCTTGTTTGTGACGATTGTGGCACTGAACAATGAAATGCTGTATGTCGAAAGTGACAGCTTGCTGGCCTTTGATGAGCGCTTGCGCACCGGCACCATGTTTCTTGGCAATCAGGGTGGGGTGCAGGGCGTATTGCGTGGAGCGGTGAGCGGCCAGGGTTTGTTTACCAGCACTTTGCAGGGGACGGGGGAGGTCGCGATTTTGTCGGATGGCAATGCGATTGGCCTTAGCGTCACGGCGGAT
>JBDLSU010000057.1:0-5234 GCA_039799405.1 Pseudomonadota bacterium
GATCAGGGTCAGTTTTTCGCGCAAAATATCGGTAATTTTGATATTCAATACTTCAATCATGGCGTGGAAGCGGGTGATGTCGATTTGCGAATAGCCGCTGTCACCGCCAAAGGTGAGCGTGGCCACCGCCTTGGCTTCGCTGCCAGCGCGCACTTCCTGCTTGACCACGCCCCTGACCTGATGCGGGCCATTGTCCAGCATCCGGGTATCGACTTCATTACCCGGCAGGCTGGCCAGCCAGGTTGCCAGCAGCGGCTTGATTTTTGCTACCTCAAAACTGCCGACAAAAATAAAGGTGAAGCCGTTGGCGCTGGAAAAACGCTGTTGTTGAATCGCCAGCGCGCGCGCCAGATCGACCTTGCCAAATTCAGCCGCGTCGGGTATTGATGCTGCGCGTGGATGCTCGCCATACAGGGCTTTCAACTGCTGCTGGTAAAGCTGCGCTTCCGGGTTGGACAATACATCCTTGAACTGGTCTTGCTGTTTGCTGACCCAGCCCTGAAACAAGGCGGCATCTTTGCGCGGTTGGGTAAATTGCAGGTGGATCAGTTGCAGCAGCGTTTCCAGGTCGCGGCTACCGGCATGGCCGCTGCCATTGTCGTGGTTTTGGCCCAGGCTAAATTGCACTTGCGCGGCTTTGCCGGACAAGACTTTTTGCAAATCGCCAGGCGAAAAATCCTTTACCCCCATTTGCGCAGCGACCGCACTGGCGTAGCGCGCATTGATGATGTCGGCCTCAGGAAACAAGGCTTGCCCGCCGTTGCGGCTGGCGCTGAACAAAATCTGGTCGTTTTTAAAGTCGCTTGGTTTCAAGATCACTTTGGCCCCGTTGGACAGGGTCAGTTCGGTCAGGCCCAGTTTCTTGTTAACACTTTCCTTGACGATGCGGCCGGGGCCGGGGGTGGTATCGACCAGGTTTTGCGCCAGCGTTTTCTCGTTGCGTGCGGCAACCTTGCTTTGCTCGGCTTGACTGACTTGCGCCAGCAATTGCTCAGGCGTAGGAATTTTGGCATCGGCCTTGTCCGAACCCATATACACCACCAGCTTGGGTTCTTGCTGTGGAATCAACTTGCGCGCCATCTGGTTGACTTCATCCAGGCTGATGGTTTTACTAAAGCGGGTGACGTAGCGGTATTCATTCACAATCCCGGGAATGGCTTCCTGCTCCAGAAAGTTGCGGATATATTCGTCGGCAAAGCTGGCTGATTCTGATTTTTCCCGCTCCTGATACGCTTGCTCAACATTGCGCAGCATGGTCTTTTTGGCGCGTTCCAGCTCTTGTGCAGTAAAGCCAAACTGGCGCGCGCGCTGGTTTTCTTGCATCAGCGCCTCAATCGCAGGCGCACTGCCCTGCCGCCCCAGCACCGCATACGAGGTGTAAGAACGGTGGCCGCGCACCAGTTTGTTCATGCCGCTATTGGCAAACACAAATGGTGGCGTAGCTTGTTCGGTCAGTTCCTGCAGGCGCAGGCTGAGCATCAAACCGGCCAAATCTTCCACCAGTTTGTTGCGATACTGGCCCAGGGTTTTGCCTTCTTTAAAACTTTGTACCGGGTAGCGCAAAAACAGCGCATTATTACTGGCTTCGGCATCGGTAATGATCATTGCTTCGGAATCCTGGCGTGCCGGAATGCTGGCGTAGTTGCGCGGCCGGGCATGGGCGGGGTTACTGAGTTTGCCAAAATATTGCCCGATCATGGCTTCCACTTGCTTCGGTTCCACGTCGCCCACCACTACCACCGCCATCAAGTCGGGCCGATACCATTCATGGTAAAAGCGCTTCACGGCTTCCGGTTTGAAACTCTTCAAGATGGCTTCGGTGCCTATCGGCAGCCGTTTGGCGTAGTGCGAGCCATTGAACAGTTTCGGGTACAGTTGCTTGCTCATGCGGTCTTCCGCCCCTTTGCCCCGGCGCAATTCTTCCAGCACAATGTCGCGCTCTTTGTCGATATCAGCGTCGTTCAGGCTCAGGCCACCGGCCCAGTCTTGCAACACTTGCAGGCCAGTCGCCAGATTGCCGGGCTGGTCGGTCGGAATCGGCAAAATGTACACGGTTTCATCAAAGCTGGTGTAGGCATTCAGGTCGGCCCCGAATTTGACGCCGATCGATTGCAGATAGGAGATCAACTCATGTTTTTTGAAATGAAGCGAACCATTAAACGCCATGTGTTCCAGCAAGTGCGCCAGGCCTTGCTGGTCTTCTTCTTCCAGAATTGAACCCGCCTTCACCACCAGCCGCAGTTCGGCCTTTTTCTCGGGCTTGCTGTTTTTCTGGATGTAGTAAGTCAGGCCATTAGGCAACTTGCCCAGCTTGAGTTGCGGGTTGACCGGCAAAGCCTGTTGTAGCGCCTGGGGCGCGTTGAGTGAGGTTGCAGCCATTGTGCTTGCCCGGGCCGACGGATTTGCCGCCTCTTTGGCAGAGCCGGGCGTGCTGGAAAACAGCAGGGCACAGGCCAGCAGTAGCAGGGCGCGGCTTGAAGTGGAGTTCAGTTTCATGGGGTGAGCGTTATCAATTGTTGAGTTATCAAGCGTTGGGTTATCAAGCGTTGGGTTAAACCGGGGTAGCGCCAGCGGCCGCGAGTTGGACAGGTTGTTATGAATGCTGTTCCGCCCCGGAATCTGCCGCCAATGATGGGGCCGGGATGATCAGCCCCGGCAGACACTTTTATTTGATTTGCTTGATCTTGATGCCCTTCTTTTGCAATAAATCGACAATGCTGTTCGGGCCTGCCATATGTCCGGCACCGAGCACAATGAAGGCGGGTTTGCCGCTTTCCAGCAATTGCACCACTTTTTCAGCCATGCCGATATTGCGTTCGTCAAACAGTTTTTTCATCATCTTTTCCGAGCCAATATCTTTGCTGGACGCTTCGCGCAACAAATTCGCCAGTTTTTCCGCATCACCACTGCGCCAGGCGCTAACCATGTCGTCAAGCTGTTGTTTCATTTCGCCATTTTTGAGCGAAACCAGCGCTTGCGCCAGCACTGCGTCGCCTTCGGCATCGTTCAGGCTGGCTAACACCTGGCCCTGAAATTCGGCGCTTTCAAATTCCTGAATGGTTTTTTTATCGGCCTTGGCTTGCTTCAAAAAGTGCATGTCGATGCCGGATTGCGCATCATAGCCCAATTGTTGCATGACACCAATCGAAAGCGCGGTAGCGACAATTACCGGTTTCAATTGCTGCATCGCTTCCACATTGGGGCCGATGGTATCACTCAAGGCTTTCCAGGTTTGCGGGGTCAGATGGTTTTGCAGTTTGTCGGGCGCGGCATAAGTCATGTACGGCATCACTTTTTCTTGTACACCGGGTGCCGAAGCATCCACTTCCACCGCCAGCACTGCGGCTTTTTTGTAAGCTGCTTGTACTTGCTTGGGCAGCGGGTAAAAGTCCGGTTTGGCGATATGGATGGAACCAAACATATACACGGTTTTGTTGCCGGATTGAATTTCCCAGAACAAGCCCCGGCTTTGCTGCGCCTTACCTTTGGCGGCTTTGCTGCTGGCACTGGCCGCTTTGTCGGTAGCTTGCTGCTTGCTCTGGTTCGCGCTTGGTTCGGCGGCCTGGGCCGGGCCGAACAAACCGAGAGCCAATACCAAAGGCAAAATCATTGGCAAGCGGGCGCTCAGGGTTTGGGTGAAGGTGGTATGCATGGTGTTCCTCATTAAAAATGGATAAATCACAGAATACAGCGTGAAAACAAAGGGCGCAGCGCTTTATTGTGCCAGCCGTCCGGTTGGCAAGGCCACCGGGGCGCGCAGAGTTTGCCGCCAGCGCCGGATAAACAGCAGCGCGGTCACGCTGATCACGATGGCGCATTCCATCCAAAGCAAGTTCGGGTAAGTTTTTGAATGGGCTGCAATCGTCAATACGACTACCAGAATGATGGCGATGACATAGTATTGCCAGGTATGGCGGTAGCTGCCCTTGCTGGCGGCATAGTTCTCCAGCGTTGCCAGCGCCATGGGCAACATTGCGACCAATATGACGGGCAGCATGGAAAGATCAAGATTCGCCAGGTCACTGCCCAACAACTGCATGGCGATCCAGACCAAGCCAAATAAAAGCAGTGCGGCCGGTAGGCACAGCCCGAATTGGCGCAGCATGGCGCTCGCCAGCCAGCGGTTATAGCCCCGGCCCTGGATGCTGGATGGCAGTAATTTCAGCAGTTGTTGTTCGCCACGGTTTTGCTCCAGGGTTTGAAAGCATTGGCGAATCACGCCAATCGGCATGGCGAAGGCAAAAAACAGCATCGGATTATGGAGCAGGCCCGAGCGGACAAAACCGCCTTCGCCCAGCAGTTCAAAACCCAGCGGATACAACACCGAGAACAGTACAATCCAGAAGACATTGGATACGACCGCCGACCAGTGCAAACCATAGCCCAGCCCCATCAGCAACAGGCGTGGTTTGTTGGCGGCGGCAATCGCAGGTGTCAGTGCCGTATTGTAGAGCCAGGAAGTGCCCAGCCATTTGGACCAGCTCATCAAGCTATCCCGGCTCATGTCCCCCTTCATCATGGCATTGAAGCCCTGAAGCTTTTTTGCCACCCGGTAGGCGCGTTCGCCTTTGACGGCAAAAATCCAGTGTGCCAGAACGGCAAACAAGGCGGCGTCAATCAGCAAGCCCAGCACCACCAGGGCGCTCAAGCTTTGTAACGATATCAATGCCTGACGGATCGCCTGGCCCTGTGTTGCCACCAGCAGCACAAGCAGCGCGCCTGCCCCCAGCGAGTATTTCACATTGCCGGGCATACAAAAGAAGCTGGCGCATAACATGCTCATCGCAATCAGGCTAAAACCGAGCAAGAAATTTAACACGAGCATGCCAACTTCGCCGCCACCGAGGCAAGACAATAGCGCCAACAGCGCGGCACTGCCAAAAATCAGCAGGCCATATGCTGCTTTCAGGCTGCGGGTCAGGCCCGGTACGGTGCGGTTGAAATGCGGCGTAGCCAGACGCAGGGTGCTGACGATAAATTGCGGCAAAATGCTCATGAATATCGCATACAGCATGCCGCCAAAAATCATCAAGGACAAACTGCTGGCGTTGGCAGAACCAAGCCCAAACGGAATCAGTGGCAAACCCAGCGTCATGGCGGCCAATAACCAGTACACCGTAAAGTTGCCGAGGGTGCGGCGCTCTTGCAGGGCCGAGGCAAAAATATGGGAAATGGTTACGCGGTTCATTGCGTTACCTCGATAAAAATCTCTTCCAGATTGCTGCCATGTTCAG
>JBDLSU010000058.1:0-4747 GCA_039799405.1 Pseudomonadota bacterium
GGGCGGTGCGCAGTTTTTCCATCAGTTCTGCCAGGTATTGCGGCAAGGGCGATTTGCCTGACGCCGCTTCCAGCAGCTTGACTGAGCGTTGCATCATGGCATGGCGTTCTTCCGGTTTTAAATCGCTGTCTTCCAGCAAGCCAATTTTGCCCATCAAATTGGCTTGCACCAGTGTAAAGTCTTCCAGCTTGGCCCGTTCCACCAACTGGCTGGCCAGCGCCAGTGCCGCCTGATAATTGCCCAGTGCCGCATCCGGCAGGCCGAGTTTGACTTGCAAATCGGCTATCCGGTTTTGAATAAAGATGATCTGGCCTTGTACCGCACCATCATTGTCTTCGCCCGGCCCGGCCAGTTTTTGCCGGAGCACCAGCGCCGCATTGTATTGCGCCAGTGCTTCTTCACCTTTGATCTGGAATTGATACAAATCGCCAATCCGCTGGTAGCTGGTTGCCATTTCACGTTGCCACAAGACGTCTTTCGGTGCCTGGGCATTGCGCCGTGCCGCTTGCGCCAGCGCCTGCTTGTAGTTGATGAGCGCCGCATCGAGCTGGCGTGCGCGCAAATGGGCGTCGCCGATGCGGGTGGCAATGTCGATCATTTGCAGCGGCCAGATGGTTGAATCCGGCATCGCACTTGCCAGTTTCTGGAATATCGGCTGGGCGTTTTGCAGATAGCTGATGGCGGCGGTAAATTCGTTTTGATCGAAGGCCACATTGCTCAGTTTGTTCCATTCCAGCGCGCTATAAATTTGCCATAAGGGCCGCTCTGGTTCGGCTTTATGCAAGTCCTGCCAGATGTCGAGCGCGCTCTGATAATGCTGCCGTGCTTGCGGCAGTTTGTCGCTTTCCATCAGTTCATCCGCCAGATCATCCAGACTGGTGGCGATCTGATGTTGCCATTTGGCGTGCCCGGCATGGGCTTTGGCGTTAATCCGTGCCTGATCCAGCATGCGTTGGTATAAAGCCAGTGCCGCCTCGGTCTTGCGCTGGATATGCGCCAGATCGGCCGCCGCCTGCAACATCTCAAAATGGGCCGGATTGAGTGCCAGTGCTTGCGCCAGCATCTTGCTGGCGCTGCTCAAATCGCTGATGCGCAGCAGCGCCGCCTGAGCCCGCCGCGCCAGTGCCGGATCACCATTTTTGGCGCTGCGCTCCAGTAGCTCAATCGAAGGAGCCGGATCACCCTGATGCAGCGAGGCTGCCGCCTGGCGTTCGCTCGGGCTGGCATCGCTCCGGTTGCCTTGCGTCAAAATCAGCTTTACCGCAAATGCCAGCTCGTTGATCTGGCGCTTGCGAAACACATCCCCGTTGTCAAGCTGGCGCGGGGTTTTGCTGCTGGCCTGCTTGTCTTTACTGCGCTGGATATCCAACAACCGGAACATCACTTCGGCGGTTTTTTCGTCAGCACACTGCTTCAACATCGGCAAGCTGATTCTGGATTCGATTGCCTGGGCCTGGTCGCAGGCCAGGGCGCTGGCATCGGCTGCAATGGCGGGGGCACAAACCAACAAGCTGCTCAGGGTGCAAGCGCCCACGCGCAAGCGCCAGGCGTGAAAAACAGGACGTGACTTGGACATGGAACATTCTCTCAATCAGATCGAAACCGGGGGAGCACCAGCAGGCACAGTAGCCGACCAAGCTGCAGCGCAGTGTAGCATAATTCATTTTCCCGGTTTGTCAGGCCCGATTTTGGTTTACCATCGCAGGCAGCAATCATTACATCGAGCGGAGAATTGGAATGTTAATTAATTGTGTGGCCTACCGCGATGGCGAAAAGCTGGCCGATATCAGCGTCGAAGCCATCAGCGATTATTTGTTAATGCCCGGTTGCTTCGTTTGGGTTGCGGTCAAAGATGCCAATGATGCCGAACTGGCCAAGATGCAGGAAGAATTTAATCTGCATGCGCTGGCGGTGGAAGATGCCCAGCGCGGCCATCAGCGCGCCAAAATCGAAGAATATGGCGATTCGCTGTTTGCCGTGGTGAAAACCGTGGAAGTGGTCAAGGGGCAACTCGAAATTGGCGAAGTCGGGGTGTTTGCCGGGCGTAACTACATTTTATCGATTCGTAATCATAGCGAAACCGGTTTTGCCGAAGTGCGCGCACGCTGTGAAAATGAACCCCATCTGCTGAAACTGGGCGCGTCGTTTGCGCTGTACGCCTTGCTCGATGCGGCGGTAGACCGCTATTTTCCACTGGTGGATGCCTTTGAAAGCGAGCTGGAACTGATCGAAGAAGGCATCTTCGCACCCGGTGGCGAGCGCGTCAGCATTCAGCGCCTGTATGAACTCAAACGCAAAGTAATGCAATTGCGCCATGTGGTGCAACCACTGCTGGAAGCGGTCGGCAAATTGCATGGCGGCCGGGTGCCGCCGCTGTGTACCAATACCCAGGAATATTTCCGTGATGTGTCCGATCATTTACAGCGCATCAACAGCACACTCGATACCATCCGCGAAACCATCGCCACCGCAATGCAAGTCAATCTGGCGCTGGTTACCATTGACGAAGGCAATGTCAACAAACGGCTGGCGGCCTGGGCGGCGATTTTTGCGGTCGCCACCGCCTTTGCCGGGATCTGGGGCATGAATTTTAAAAACATGCCGGAACTGGAGTGGCAATATGGCTACCCGGTGGCGCTCTCCATCATGCTGGTGGTGTGCAGCTATTTGTATCGCCGTTTCAAGCGCGCGGGCTGGGTCTGACGCGGCGGCGTCATTTGCCCGGGGCGGTAGCCGGGTTGCTTACGGGTGTGGCAGCCGGTTTGTTGGCGGCCGGTGCGCTGGGTGGCGCGCTCAGGACCTGGATTTTTTCCTGAAAATCGGTGAGGAATTCGCGCCCCCAGGCGGGCAGGGTTTTGGCCTGTTCCATCGGCTTTAACTGGCTGACGCTGCTGCGCAGCAATTCCAGCCTTTGTGCGGTGCTGAAGCTGCTGCCATCGACGCTGGCCATTTTGCCGCCATACACAATGCTGGCTACTTTCCACTCTAGATTATCGGGCGCGCTGCTGACCAGCAAATCGCACAGGTTTTGCGCCAGTTCCCAGTTTTCCAGCGCCGCCTTGGCCTGCCCTTGCAGTTGAAACATGGCACCCAGGCTGGCGTAATTGAGCGCCACATTGAACTGCAGCGCCAGTTCATCCGGAAAGCGCTTCACCAGCGCCTGACGTAATTTCAGGGCGTTTTGCAAATTGTTCCGGGCTGCGGCAAAATCCCTGATTTCACTCTGGCGGTTGCCGATGCGCATCACCAGCGCCGGTTCACTGCGCGTCCATTCCGGGTTGGCCGGTTCGTCCTTGATTAATTGCTGCAACAGCGGCAGCGCACTCTGAAAATGATCCAGTGCCGCATCCGGATTGCCCAGGCTGTTCTGGCTGTCGCCAAGCTTGATCAGCAACGACATCATTTCCGACTGCGCGGTCACATCCCTGGGGTTGGCCGCATTCACCTTTTGTTGATAATTCAGTGCCGCATTAAAACTGGCCAGCGCCTGCGGTGCCTGACCCAGTGCCAACTGGCTGTCGCCCACCCGGGTATATCCGGCCGCCAGCGAGGTTTGCCAATCCGGATTGTCCGGCTGCTTGGCGGCCAGCCTGGCAACGATGCTGATGCTGCGTTGCAGCAGGGTCTGCGCCTTGTCCGGCTGGCCGAGCAGGCTATGGATACTCGCCTGGCTGGCAAGGGTGGCAGCCAGATCGCGCTGGATGCGGCTGTCGTTCTCATTGCTCTTGAGGTCAGCCAGTTTTTGCTCAATCGCCAGCGCCTGTTGATATTTTTCCAGCGCGGCAGCATGTTGATTTTGCGCAACCAGCGTCTTGCCCACGCGTTTATGCAAGGTGGCGCTATCGAGCAAAAAGCGCTCCGACCCGGGCGTTTCCGCCTGCAACTGCTGCAAGCCTTGCTGTGCCTGGGCAAACAGCGCCAAAGCTGCCGCATTGTTGCGCAAGCTCAGTTCGCCATCGGCCAGTGCCGTTTGCGCCAGCACCAGTTCATAGCGCCGCACCGGGCTTTTCGGTTCGCCCGCCAGCAATTTCTGGCGCATCGTCAATTCAGTTTGCGCGGTATCGCGCCCGGCTTGCAACTGGCCGGCACGGGTGTAGGCCGGGCTGAGTTTGCTCAGATGATTGGCCAGCCATTTCTGCAAAGCCAGGCTGTCGGGGGTGTTTTGTAATAATTTTTGCCAAATCGACTGAGCCACCAGCAATTGTTGCAGCGCCTCTTGCGGCTGGTTGGCATCAAGCCGGGTCTGCGCCAGGTTTTCGTAGCATTGCGCCAGCTCCAGCTTCAGCGCCGCCGAATCCGGGTACTGGTTTTGTAGCTTGAGCCGCAGTGCCAGCTCGCTCTGGAAACTGGTCAGCGCCGGTTTGCCCAACTGGCGCTGCACCAGGCCCAACTGCCCCAGGGTGTTGGCCAGATCGGCTTGCCACTGGCTTTGCGTCGCGTCCACCGCGATTAATTTGCGCTGGATATCCAGTGCCGCCTGCAGACTTTCCAGCGCGGCGTTGTACTGATTCAACTCGCGTTGCAGCGCACCGATGGTGCTGAACAAGCCGCCCAGTTCCTGCTGCCAATCGCGCCGTTCTGGCTGGCTTGGCATTAACTTTTGGCGCAACTGCAGCGACTGCATGAATTGTTGCAAGGCTTCACTCTTTTGTCCCAGTTCGCGCTGGCGTTTGCCGATGTGGGCGTGGTTGCTGGCGAGGTCACTTTGCAAGGCAATACTGGCCGGGTTGGCCTTAAGTTGTTGCTC
>JBDLSU010000059.1:0-2614 GCA_039799405.1 Pseudomonadota bacterium
ACCAATACCGCTATCGCTTGCTGGGCTATGACAAAGACTGGATCGACGCTGATTTTGAACACCGCAGCGCCAGCTACGGCAATCTGTGGCCGGGCCAATACAGCTTGCAAATTCGCGCCAGCAACCGCATGGGGCAATGGCAAGCCGCGCCGCTGACGGTGTCGATCCAGGTGTTACCGGCCTGGTATCAAACCTGGTGGTTTGGGCTGGTGCTGGTCAGTATCCTGATCGCCAGTCTGGTCGGCATCGAACATATCCGCACCCGCTATTTGCGCCGCCGCGAGGCGCGTCTGACGCAGGAAGTGAAGCAGCGCACGCTCGATTTGCAACAGAAAAAAGAGCAATTGCTGATAGCCAATCAAGCCCTGAACGAAAGCAATGCCGCCTTGAGCCAGGCTAATGTGGAACTGGTGCAATCAGTCGCTACCTTGCGTCAGTTGGGCGATATGGGGCGTGACATTACCGCCAATCTGGATGAAGAACGGGTGTTTTTGGCGGTACACCATAATCTGAATGATTTGCTCGATACCCAGGCTCTCACCATCTACCGGGTCAGCCCGGATGGCAAATGGCTGGATATGATCTTCGGGCGCGAAGGTAGTCAACCGATTCAGTCATCACGGGTGGCGATGGATTCACCGGTCGCCAACGTGGCACGGGCAGCGCGCGAGCGGGTGGAAATTCTGCGCGACTATGACCCCGATCAACCGATGCCAACCCACATACCCGGCTCGACCGTGATGCTGACCTCGCTATTCACTCCTTTGATCGTCGATGACCGGGTGTTGGGCGTAATGTCGATCCAGACCGAGCGCCGCCATGCCTATGGTGAGCGCGAGCGCCAAATCTTCCATACCCTCAGTTCGTATGGCGCGATTGCGCTCTCCAACGCGCAGGCGCTGGCGGCCTTGCATCATGCGCAAGAGCAACTGGTGCAGCAGGAAAAGCTGGCCTCACTCGGTGGTCTGGTGGCCGGCATTGCGCATGAAATCAACACCCCGCTGGGCAATACCCTGGTCGCTATTTCCGGCATCAATGAAACCTGGCAGCGCTTGCGTGACGCTGCCAACCAGGGCAAGCTGTCAAGATCCATGCTGGACGACGATAGCGCGCTCGGGCTGGAATACACCGCCATGGCGCAGCGCATGGCTGGCCGTGCGGCGGAATTGATCAGCACCTTTAAAAACATAGCCCTGCCCAGCGAAGGCGATGTGCGCTCACAGGTGGATTTGACGTTGTTTGTGCCGGAACTGGTCAATTTGATCCGCCTGCCAATGCAGCAAGCCGGGCACCGCATCGAAATCGAAGTGCCGCCAACGCTGATGGTCAATATCGTTGCGGATGCGCTGACCGAAGCCTTGACCCGGATATTGAGCAATGTGCGTGATCATGCCTTTGCCGAAGGCCAGGCTGGCCTGTTGACGGTGCGGGTGCTGGGCCAGGACATGGCCGACGGGCTGCAGGAAGTGAAAATCATGATCATCGACAACGGCATGGGCATCGCCGCTGCCGATTTACCCAAGGTGTTTGACCCCTTCTTTACCACCCGCAGCGGCAGCCACGGCCATATCGGGCTGGGTTTGCATGTGGCGTATAACCATGTGACCCAGCGTTTGAAGGGCAAGTTGACGATTGCCAGTACGCGGGGGCAGGGGACGACGGTGGTGATCAGCATGGAGTTGTAGTTTTAGAATTCACAAGGTGGAATTGATCGAGGGACGTGCAATGGATAATTTTATTGAAGTTGTGGGTGAGGGCAGTTATGAAGAGCGAATCAGTACCTATCGGGCTGAAATCAACCTGTCGGTGCGCGCTGCCCAGGCGGAAACTGCAATTCGCGAAGTGGGGGAATTGCGTAACCAGTGCATTATTCAGCTCAGGCAAGCCGGGATGGCTGACGCAGAATTGATTGAAGGTGGTGCTGAAGTTGGACGCTCATGGTATGAACGCAAGAAAACCGGCCAGGAGGCAGTACAAAAGATTCTGATTGAATGTAGTGATCTGGCACGGATCCAGGCGGCGGTGGCCGCACTTGAAGGCTTGTTTGAAAATCAGCGCTACACTTTTCAATTTTCAATGAATCGCCCGGGATTTGAAATTCCGGCGGATTCGGTGATACTGGCGCAACGCGCAGCCATGCAGGACGCGCGTAGCCAAGCTGAGGTGTTGGCACAGGCTTGTGGCGTGAAAATTATGCATGTGGCCCAAGTTGAAGAGTTGACTGCCAAAACTTCCCGCTCTGGCATGTATGGCGATGAGGATTGGGGTGGATATGCCATGGCTGGTGCTGCCGCTTCAGCACCGATTCAACTGGAGGCGGGGAGCCGCAAGAATACTGTGCGGTATCGGGTAAGGTTTGCTACTGAAAAAACGATATGAATAGTGCCCGACACTGGAACGCCGATCATTGAGATTTTGTCCAATTATTTTTTTCGTGTTTCGATCTAAAAGTAGCAATGGCAGTTCTGAAGTGGACGTTCTGGGTTTTAAAACAGAAATTTTCTGCCTCGCCACTTCCACACAGCAATGGTCTTATCAAAGGTGCATAATGCATGCCTTTTTTGCAATGGCCCAAGTTTTTGAAGAATGGCATCATATAGATCCAGCGCAGGTA
>JBDLSU010000060.1:0-3791 GCA_039799405.1 Pseudomonadota bacterium
GCTGGCCGCAGGCACTGCTGCTGGTGCTGACGATGGCATTGGGTTCGACTACCCTGATGGCGGCAATGGCACGCCTGACGGATTTGTATTTGACAGGTGGGGCGTTTGGTTGAGTCCTCCGCTGGCGCATTCACCCCTGCCTGCGCAAGCACACATCAACAATTTTTAACGCATATTGAACTGTAAGGCCGCTCCAAGCCGCATAATTGATGGTTTCAAATCAACTTGCCCGCCCTCACCTTACTCTGGAGCCAGCCCATGCACCCGAATGCCGCTTTAATCGAATCGTTTTACCGCGCCTTCCAGCGCAAGGACGCCGAAGCCATGGCCGCCTGTTATGACGCCAATGTGCGTTTTTCTGATCCGGTGTTCACCAATCTGGAAGGTCGTTCGGCCGGGGATATGTGGCGCATGTTGCTGAGCCGCTCCAAGGATCTGCATCTGGTGTTTGACGGGGTTGAAGCCGACGACAAGCAAGGCAAGGCCCACTGGGTCGCCACCTATACCTTTGGCCCGTCCGGACGCAAGGTGGTCAATGATATTTCGGCCAGATTTACCTTCAAGGATGGCAAGATCGTGCTGCATCAGGATCATTTCGACTTGTGGAAATGGTCGCGTCAGGCGCTGGGAATCATGGGTCTGCTACTGGGCTGGACCCCGCTGGTCAGAGGTTCGATTCGCAAACAGGCGGCCAAGGGTCTGGAACTCTACCAAACGCAAAACACCAACAAGGCTTAACCCGCTCAACCCGGCACCCGCGCGGTGGCTTCACGGATCATGCCGGGTGCCAGATCAAGTACGCTGGCCGCCGCTGGCGTCACGGCATCGGCATCGACAAAAACGCGCCAGACAGGCCTTGTACATGACCAGATCAAAATATTTGTTGGCATAAAGGCGGGCCAGTTTGTCGAAGGTGGCAACGGAAACTTGGTTCGGGTCAGGTACGGACATCAGCCCCATTTCATTGTGTAATCGTCACGTAATTATAGAATGGCGCAGCCGACCAGCGGCAACAAGTGCTATGATTCGATACCTGAGAAAAAACACCTGCATCCAAGGTTTCCATCATCCAACCTTTACCCTCATTTAGCACACCATACCGCCATGAACACACTTCACCGCAAAGCCCTGCCCGGCACAGAACTGGAATTCTTTGATACCCAAGCCGCCGTTGATGCAATCGAAGCCGGCGCCTGGGCCAAATTGCCCTACACTTCGCGCGTCCTGGCTGAAAACCTGGTGCGCCGTTGCGACCCCGACACGCTGACCGCTTCGCTCCAGCAATTAATCGGGCGCAAGCGCGATCTGGATTTTCCGTGGTTTCCGGCGCGCGTGGTGTGCCACGACATTCTGGGCCAGACTGCGCTGGTCGATCTGGCCGGGCTGCGCGATGCGATTGCCAGCCAGGGCGGTGACCCGGCCATGGTCAATCCGGTAGTGCCGACCCAGTTGGTGGTGGACCATTCGCTGGCGGTGGAATGTGGCGGCTTTGATCCGGATGCCTTCACCAAAAACCGCGCGATTGAAGACCGCCGCAATGAAGATCGTTTCCACTTCATCGACTGGACCAAAAAAGCCTTCAAAAATGTCGATGTGATCCCGCCTGGCAATGGCATCTTGCACCAGATCAATCTGGAGCGCATGAGCCCGGTGATCCAGGTGCAAAACGGCGTGGCTTATCCCGATACCCTGGTTGGCACCGACAGCCACACCCCGATGGTGGATGCGCTGGGCGTGATTGCAATTGGCGTCGGTGGGCTGGAAGCCGAAAGTGTGATGCTGGGGCGCGCGTCGTGGATGCGTTTGCCCGATATTATTGGCGTCGAGCTGACCGGCAAACCACAACCCGGCATTACCGCCACCGACACCGTACTGGCGCTGACCGAATTCTTACGCAAGCAAAAAGTGGTGTCGAGCTATCTGGAATTTTTCGGCGAAGGTGCAGCCAACCTCACTTTAGGCGACCGCGCCACCATCTCCAATATGGCACCGGAATTTGGTGCCACCGCCGCCATGTTTTACATTGACGAGCAAACCATCAAATATCTGAAACTCACTGGCCGCGACGATGAACTGGTCAAGCTGGTTGAGTTGTACGCCAAGCACACCGGCTTATGGGCCGACAGCTTGACAACTGCCGAATACGAACGGGTGCTGAAGTTTGATTTGTCCAGCGTGGTGCGCAATATCGCTGGCCCCAGCAACCCGCATAACCGGGTCGCGGTATCCGATCTGGCGGCGCGCGGCATCAGCGGCGTGGTCGAAAACGAAGCCGGTAAAATGCCGGATGGCGCGGTGATTATCGCCGCCATTACCAGTTGCACCAACACCAACAACCCACGCAATATGATCGCCGCTGGCCTGATTGCGCGTAACGCCAACAAGCTCGGCTTGACGCGCAAACCTTGGGTCAAAAGCTCGCTCGCGCCCGGCTCCAAAACCGTGGCCATCTATCTGGAAGAAGCCGGTTTGATGAACGAACTGGAATCGCTCGGCTTTGGCGTGGTGGCCTTTGCCTGCACCACCTGCAACGGCATGTCCGGCGCGCTCGACCCGGTGATTCAGCAAGAAGTGATTGCGCGTGATTTGTATGCCACCGCCGTTTTGTCCGGCAACCGCAATTTTGATGGCCGCATCCACCCTTACGCCAAGCAAGCGTTTTTGGCGTCGCCGCCGCTGGTAGTGGCTTACGCGATTGCCGGTACGATTCGTTTCGATATCGAAAAAGATGTGCTCGGCACCACGCCAGAGGGCAAGCCAATCAGACTGGCCGATATTTGGCCGAGCGATGAAGAAATCGATGCCGTGGTGGCCAGCAGCGTCAAGCCAGAACAATACCGCCGCGTGTACGACCCGATGTTCACACTGGCGCTAGATAACGGCGAAAAAGTCAGCCCGCTGTACGACTGGCGCGCCCCCAGCACCTATATCCGCCGTCCGCCCTACTGGGAAGGCGCTTTGGCCGGTGAACGCACGCTCAAGGGCATGCGCCCGCTGGCGGTGCTGGGTGACAATATCACCACCGATCACCTGTCGCCATCAAATGCCATCATGCTCGACAGCGCAGCGGGGGAATATCTGGCCAAAATGGGTTTGCCGGAAGAAGACTTTAACTCTTACGCCACCCATCGTGGCGACCACCTGACCGCGCAGCGCGCCACCTTCGCCAATCCAACCCTGAAAAATGAAATGGTGCTGGAAAATGGCAAGGTCAAAGCTGGCTCACTGGCACGCATCGAACCGGAAGGCAAGGTCACGCGCATGTGGGAAGCGATTGAAACTTATATGGAGCGCAAACAGCCGCTGATCGTGATTGCCGGAGCCGATTACGGCCAGGGTTCCTCGCGTGACTGGGCCGCCAAGGGTGTGCGTCTGGCCGGGGTGGAAGCAATTGCGGCCGAAGGCTTCGAGCGCATCCACCGCACCAATCTGGTCGGCATGGGCGTATTGCCGCTGGAATTTTTCCCCGGCACCAATCGCCTGACGCTGCAACTCGATGGCAGCGAAACCTATGACGTACTGGGCGAACGCACCCCGCGCGCCACCCTGACGCTGGTGGTGAACCGCAAAAATGGCGAACGAGTGGAAGTGCCAATGTTGCTGCGCCTGGATACGGCAGAAGAAGTCTCGATCTACGAAGCTGGTGGCGTGTTGCAGCGCTTTGCGCAAGACTTTTTGGCCTCCAACCAGGCCGCGTAATTCAACAAAGGCAACAAAGGGTGGGCACATGGTGTCCGCCCGCCTGAACCAAGGAACCATCATGGCGCATCTGCCCCAAATCAAAATCCCCG
>JBDLSU010000061.1:0-3896 GCA_039799405.1 Pseudomonadota bacterium
TGGATGAGATTTATGGCGAAGAAAACTTTATCCAAACAATTATCATAAAGAAAAAATCGGCTGCGGTTATAACAGAGCCAGTAAATGACTTTTTGCTGTGGGTCTGCAAGACTCGTTCAACTGCAAAAATTAGGCAACTTACGCAAAAGAAAGATCCATTTTCAGAAAAAAGTCGTTTCAATAAAATCCAATTATCAAACCTCGTAAGGCTCCCGCTAAATAACGCCTCTAAAGAACAAATATTAGATCCAGAAAACAAATTACTGAATGACGATTACCCAATGGTAAGCCAAGACACGCAAGTAGGACGAAGTGATGCCTTCTCCATCTATGGCGAAAAAAAATATCCTGGTAACAATCGCCATTGGACACTTGATCCACTAATAGGAATGAATCGAATCGTTAAGGTAGGGCGGATGCGGCCGACTTCCAATACTGTGCGAGGCGTCATCTACTTGACAGACTTTGGCCAAGAGTCTTTAACAAACATATGGGAGTTTCACGGTGAACGCGATCCTGTTTATGTGGTGCAAACAAATAAAGCGATTATTGAGCGTTGTGTATTAATGACAACCGATCCCGGTGATCTAGTGCTGGATCCAACCTGCGGATCGGGCACAACCGCGTTTGCATCTGAACAATGGGGCCGCCGCTGGCTCACCATCGACACTTCCCGCGTAGCGCTCGCGCTGGCACGCGCCCGCATCATGGGCGCACGCTATCCGTTTTATTTGCTGGCCGACAGCAAGGAAGGCCAACAGAAAGAAGCCGAGGTAACGCAATCGGTGCCAGCGACCAGCGCTACTTTTAACAATATCCGCCAAGGCTTCGTGTACGAGCGCGTGCCGCACATCACGCTCAAATCCATCGCCAACAACGAAAAAATCGACACGATTTGGGATGACTGCCAAACCCGGCTGGAACCGCTGCGCGAGCGCCTGAACAAAGCCTTGAAGCGCACCTGGCAAGAATGGGAAATCCCGCGTGAGGCCGATGACAAATGGCCCGCCGCCGCCAAGGAAGCGCACAGCGCATGGTGGAAAGAGCGCATCGCCCGCCAAAAGGAAATGGACGCCGCAATTGCCGCCAAAGCCGAGTTTGAGTTTTTGTACGACAAACCGTATGAAGACAAGAAAAAGGTGCGCGTGGCTGGCCCCTTCACGGTAGAGAGCTTATCCCCGCATCGCATGTTGACGATGGACGAAAACGGCGATTTGGTGAACAAGGTCGAGCAAAAGCGCGCGCCATACGATGGCCGCGACTTTGTGCAAATTATTCTGGAAAACCTGAAAACCGCTGGCGTGCAGCAAGCGCACAAGGAAGACAAAATCAACTTCACATCCCTAACCGGCTGGCCGGGTGAGTTGATTTGTGCCGATGCCCGCTATATTGAAGGCGACAAGGAAAAACGCGCCGCCATTTTCATCGGTCCGGAGTTTGGTACGGTTGCACGTCAAGACCTGGTGCGCGCCGCGCGCGAGGCGGGTGACGCCGGGTTTGATGTGCTCATTGCCTGCGCCTTCAACTACGAAGCGCATTGCACCGAGTTTGAAAAGCTCGGGCGCATCATGGTGCTCAAGGCGCGCATGAATGCCGACCTGCACATGGCGGAAGATCTGAAAAACACCGGCAAGGGCAATTTGTTCGTCATCTTTGGTGAGCCGGACATCGATATTTTGCCCGAAGGTGACGCGCAGGTACGGGTAAAAATCAATGGCGTGGATGTGTTCCACCCCAACAGCGGCGAAATCCGCAGCGACGGCGCAGAAGGCATTGCCTGCTGGTTTATTGATACCGATTACAACGAAGAAAGCTTCTTCGTGCGCCAGGCTTACTTCCTCGGTGCCAACGATCCGTACAAGGCGCTCAAGACCACGCTCAAGGCAGAGATCAATGAAGAAGCCTGGGCCACGCTCAACAGCGATTTGTCACGTGCATTTGATAAGCCAAAATCCGGCCGCATTGCGGTCAAAGTCATCAATCATTTGGGCGATGAGGTGATGAAAGTATTCAGGGTGGAGTAAAACCATGGAAACGATTTACAACGTAGACTGGAATGGGCCATTTACGGTGGAGGACGTTCGTTCTGTCGAGCATCTGGCCAATGACCGCGACGAAAATGACGCGCCCTACTATGTGCTGTATATGGTTTGTGGCACGCATGGGCTGTATGGGCGCAATGTGCCACTGTATATTGGCAAGACCGAGCGCGGCATCAAAGTGCGAATGGATGAGCATGAAAAAAGCTGGTTTTGCCATCAGCCCGACCCGGTGAGCATTTATGTTGCCTGCATTGCACACTTTGAAGACTGGAAAGGTCTTGAACAGGCCAGTTATTCCGCTTCGGACCTGGGTGATGGTGTTATTTCCGGCATCGAAAAGTTGCTCATTCATGCACACCAGCCGGTTTACAACACCAGTTCAAAAAATAGCGTTTCTGCTGACGTGGAAGCATTACGAATTTTCAATACGGGCAAGCGCAGTTGCCTGCTTCCCGAAATTTCAACGCTGTACATGCTTGCCCGATAGCTTGGTCATTTGGATCAAACCAATTTATCGGGCGAGTTATTTGCATAAACCTTGCGTTTGAATACAAGCCATTTGAAGCCGCCCGGGAACCGGGCAGCAACCTTGGGTGGAAGTTGCGCCAAATTTAGACCACCTACACAAACAAGCGCCCCATGCCCGCAACCCGCCAGCCCAACCTCTCGCCATTCCACCCGCGCAACCGCCACCAGGGCGAATACGACTTTACCCGCCTGATCGCCGCCCACCCGCCGCTGGCGCAATATGTACAAGCCAACGCGCATGGCGCACGGAGTATTGATTTTGCCAATGCCGCCGCAGTGAAGGCGCTCAACTGCGCGCTGTTGCAGGCGTTTTATGGCATTCAGGGCTGGGATATTCCGGCGGGCAATTTGTGTCCGCCGGTACCGGGGCGGGCCGATTATATTCATTACCTGGCCGATTTGCTGGCCGCCTGCAATGGTGGTAGTAGCAACAGCGGCAGCAAAAAAAGCCGCATCCCGAAAAACGTGCAGGCGCTGGATATTGGCTGCGGGGCCAACTGCATCTACCCTTTGATCGCGGCCAGCGAATATGGCTGGCAGGTGGTGGGTAGTGATATCAATGCAGCGTCAATCCAGAATGCGCAAACCATTCTGGATGCCAACCCGGCCATGGCGGCGCGCATTTCGCTGCGCCAGCAAAGCAATCCGCAGGCAATATTTGAAGGTGTGCTGCGGGACGACGAATGGTTTGACTTAACCCTGTGCAACCCGCCCTTCCACCCCTCGCGCGCGGCAGCGCAAGCGGGTAGCGCACGCAAGTGGCGCAACCTGGGCAAGGATGCGAGCGCGGGAGCGGGTAGCAACGATGGCGTAGCGCTCAACTTTGGCGGGCAAGATGCGGAGCTGTGGTGTGAGGGAGGCGAACTGGCGTTTATCCAGCGCATGATTGCAGAGAGCCGCAGCATGGCAACGCGCTGCCTGTGGTTTACTACGCTGGTATCACAAGCGGAAAATTTGCCCAAGGTGTTGCAGGCGCTCAAGGTCGCCAAGGTGCAGGATCAGCGCACGGTGGCGATGAGCCAGGGGCAAAAGCAAAGCCGCTTTGTTGCGTGGACGTTTTTGGAGCCAAAGCAACAAGCGGCTTGGGGCAAGGTGCGATGGGGTTAAATAACTCCCGCACCTCGCTATAGTATTTCAGACACCCGGACGCATCCATCAAAACCAGCTTGGCTTTTTGACCGTGTCAGGGAAATACTGTTCAAATACAGGGTAGAAACATCTTGCGATCTTATTAAACCCCTCCCGATTCGGGTGCAACTCATTCGACCAATCCTCAAGGTTTAGCACGCCACGAGTATCAACGAAGTGATATAAATCTCCAGCCAG
>JBDLSU010000062.1:0-7676 GCA_039799405.1 Pseudomonadota bacterium
AGAAATAGTATTGCCAGATAATACTGTGACTATGAACAGTGAAAATTCCTTGACCGCAAGGTGCGATGGCTGTTATATTGCGGCCTGGTAATTTCTTAACCTCTTTTTTACAGGGTTTGCATGCCGATCTCCCGTTCCCTCAGTGGTGCCATCACCGTTGCCGTGTTCTCCATGTGTCAGGGTGCTTATGCACAGACTGCTCTGCCTCAACTCTCCGATAGTAACTTTCAATCCTGCTTGTTTGAAACTGCCAGTCGCAATGGTTGGCAATATGCCGAACAAGTCACCTCGCTGGCTTGCGCCAATCGCGGTATTGTGCAATTGCAAGGCGTGCAAGCACTACCGAATCTGCTTGATCTTGATCTGGCCAATAACAATTTGTTTAATGCCGGGGAAATCAATACCCTGCCCAATTTGCAGCGCTTGAATCTGGCGGGCAATAGCGCCATTCGGGGGAGTGATTTCAATGGCATGTTCTATAACCTGCCCAATCTGACCAGCCTGAATTTGAATGGCATTAATATCGGCTCAATCAATAATCTGAATGGCTTGAATAACCCGCGTACCGGGCAGCCCATGGCGCTGACTGAGCTGGATCTGGGCAATACCCGTTTGCAAGATGCTTCCAATGGCAAGAGCCTGGAATTTTTGCGCAATATGGTCACCCTGAAAAAGTTGAATGTGGCGGGTAATGGCATTAAAGATGTGAACGCGCTTGCTTATTTGCAGCAAATCGAAGAACTGGATTTGTCCAATAATCAGATTCCGGTCGCCGGTTTTTTGCAATTGACCGGGTTGAAGCGCCTGAATTTATCCGGCAATCGCCAGATTCAGATACAAGAAATTGCGCAACTGATTACGCGCAATCCGGGTTTGACCAGCTTGCGTCTGAATGGTATTGCGATTGGCAATATCAATAATCTCGGCCCGTTGGTCGATAGCCGTACCGGCCAACCTTTGAACCTGACCGAACTCGATCTGGGCAATACCGGCGTCAAAGATGGCAGTGGCAACGCCACGCTGCAATACCTGCAGCAATTTCCGAATTTACGCAAACTCAATCTGGCCAATCTGGGCTTGTCCGATATTGCGCTTTTGAGCAATATGACACAAATGGAAGAGCTGGATTTGTCGGGCAATTTGTTTGACTCGGTCATGCCGCTGGGCCAGATGCACAATTTGAGCCGCCTGAATTTGTCCGGTAACAGCAAGTTGTATATCGATGAAATTATCAACACCGTGCTGGTCAATAATTCCAATCTGATCAGCCTGGGTGTGAACGGCATTGCCATTCCTGCCTACAATAATTTACTCTCGACTTTGGGCAGAACTCCGCAACAAGCGGCCAATATGCAAGAGCTGGATTTGGGTAATACCGGGGTCAAGCCGGACGTGTTGTGGCAGTTGCAGCCGCTTTTCAATTTGCAGCGCCTGAACTTGGCGGGGAATAATCTGGGGCGCGAAGCAAATTGGGCCATCGTTGGCTATATGCGCCAATTGCAGGATCTGGATGTGTCGGGTAACCAAATTGAGCTGATCGGGCCGATGTTGCAATTGAATGGTTTGCGCCGCGTCAATCTTTCCGCTAACCCCATTATGCTGATTGACGAAGTGCGTACCCTGATCCGGAATAACCCGAATTTGAGCAGCATCGGTTTGAATGGCGTCAATATTGGCCCGATCAGTAATTTGGGCGATTTGCGCAATCCTGCTACCTGGCAGCCTCTGGATTTGACCGAACTGGATCTGGGTAATACCGGTTTGCAAGGCAGTTCTACCACGCCTGATGGCGGTGCTGTCGGTTTCGACTTGTTGCGCCAGTTTCCGAATCTGCAAAAGCTGAATTTGGCCGGGAACAAAATTGCCGATTTGCCTGAAATGCGCGACATGCTGGCATTGCAGGAACTGGATTTGTCCAATAACCGCTTCGTCATACTGCCACCATGGGAGCAAACCGGGTTGATCCGCCTGAATTTGTCGGGCAACAGCCAACTCCAGTTTGCCGATATCGAAATCAAGATCGGGCAAAATCCGGGCTTGACCAGCATTGGGTTGAATGGCATCAGAATTGGCCGGGTCAGTTACAACTTTTTGATGAATGCACGCAGCGGGCAACCGTTGGCGCTCACCGAACTGGATTTGGGTAATACCGGCATCCTCGACGCCAATGGCCAGAAAACGCTCAGCTTCCTGGCACCGTTTACCCAGTTGCAGCGCCTTAATGTTGCGGGCAATGATTTGATTGCGACCAGCGGCCTTGATGCGGTTGCCAATTTGCGTGATCTGGATTTGTCGAATAACCAGTTGCAATCCCTGGGGCCGATTGGCAATGCGCGCAATTTGACCCGGCTGAATTTATCCGACAATCGCAATTTGCGCGATATCTGGCAACTGCAAACCCTGGTGGGTGAAAATCGTGCTTTGACCCGTCTGAATCTGAATGGCATTGCGCTCGGCACCAGCAGTAACTTCCTGACCTATCTGGAAAATGGCCCGAACCGTGCTGCCGCAGTGGAAGAGCTGGATGTCGGTAATACCGGTTTGAGCGCCGACAGTTTTCGCTTCATGCCGCGCTTTGTCAATCTGAAGCGCCTGAATCTGGCCAATCTTGGCATTGCCGACAACTATTCCCTGCAGATGCTGGGGCAGATGACTGCCTTGCAAGACCTGGATTTATCCGGTAATGGCTTGAGCGAAGCGAGTATTTTGTTCGGACAGCGCGCTTTGACGCGCTTGAATTTGTCTGGCACGGCGATGCGGATTCAGGAAATCCGCTCGATTCTCGATGACAACCCCAAATTGAACAGCGTCGGCTTGAATGGCATCGCCATCAATTCGCCGCAGGATTTGGGTCAGATGGGCAGCGGTTCGAGCTGGCAGCCCTACAATATTGTGGAACTTGATCTGGGCAATACCGGCATCGGGCGCAGCAATGGCGGGCGTGGGTTTGAATTTTTGCGTGCGTTTCGCAATCTTAAAAAACTCAATTTATCCGGTAACGGCATTGTGGATATTTATGAGTTCCGTGATTTGCAGGATTTGAGCGAACTGGACTTGTCGAATAACCAGATTCAACACCTGCCAGCACCGGGTAATTTCAATCTGACGCTGCTGGATTTTTCCAATAATCCGGTGATCTATGTTCCAGGCATTGCGCCGTGGATCAGTCAAAACCCGGCGCTGACCAGCCTGCGTTTGAATGGCATCAATATTGGCAACATCAATACCCTGGGGCCACTGGTCAATTCCCGTACCGGGCGTCCGCTCGACTTGATTGAGCTGGGTTTGGGTAATACCAATTTGCTGGATAAAAACGGGCAAAAGGGTACGGCATTCCTGCAGATATTTAGCACCTTGCAGCGTCTGAATCTGGCGGGCAATGGCTTGAGTGATCTGGAAGGCTTGCGCTTTAACACCACGGTACACGATCTGGACGTATCGAATAATGCCTTGACCAACCTGGATGCTTTGCTCAATCGTAGTTTTACCCGGCTGAATCTGTCTGGCAATCCGATTACCTTTATTGGGCCGCTGGGCGATATCCTGGCGCGCTCGCCCAATCTGCGTAGCCTTGGTTTGAACGGGATTGTGCTTAATGACGTTTCTACCCTGGGACGCCTGCGGAATCCACAAACCGGCCAGCCTTATGCCATGGAAGAACTGGATTTGGGCAATACCGGCTTGAATGGCTACGGCAATACCAGTAGCTACTGGATCAGCGATTTTCCTGGTTTGCGCCGGGTTAATCTGGCCGGCAATGGCCTGACCGATCTGCAAGGTTTTGACGGCTTGACTCAGTTGGTAGAGCTGGATTTGTCGAACAACAAGCTGCTGGATTTGCGTCAACTGTCGCAAGTGCGTGGTTTGACCCGTTTTAACGTCTCCGGCAATGCACCGATGGCAGGGCAGGTGGCCGCATCGGTGATGGTGCAAAACCCGGGCCTGACCCATGTCAACCTGAATGGCTTGTGGTTATTTAATCTCAATAGTGTCAATAACTTCAGGACCAGCAATGGGCAGCCTTTGCCCCTGGTTGATCTGGATATTGGCAATACCCGGTTGTCGGATATCGATGGTCTGGATTTTGTCAGCAGCTTGCCCCGCATTCAGCGTTTGAATGTTGCCAGCAATGGCCTGCGCAGTGTGGCGGGTTTGCGTAATTTGCCCAATTTGCTCGATCTGGATTTGTCCGGTAATGCCTTGCCGTTTGCCGGTGATTTATTTAATCTGCGCACTTTGCAAAAGCTGAATCTGTCTGCCATCACTACCTTGCCGTGTTTTGATCTGGATATTCTGGTGACCAGCTTGCCGACCACCAGCATTACCCGCCCGGCCACCTGTGTTTCGCAAAACCTGCCGCCGGTAGCCGATGCCGGTGTCAATCAAACTGCGGAAGCGGCCAGCGTGGTAGCACTCAATGGCAGCGGCACCGATAGCGACGGCACTATCGCCAGCTATGACTGGGTGCAAACTGCCGGCCCGGCCGTGATTTTGAATACGCCGAAGGCAGCCAGCAGTGGTTTTACCGCGCCGGTATTGGCAGCGGACACCGTGTTCAGCTTCCAGTTGACGGTGGTGGATGACAAAGGTGCCAGCGCCAGCAGCACTACCAATGTCACGGTGAAAGCCAAATCGAATGTGCCACCTGCGGCCAATGCTGGTACCGATCAAGTGGTTGACAGTGGTGCCAGTGTGGCTTTGAGTGGCAGCGGTGTGGATACGGACGGTACCATTGCCAGTTATGACTGGGTGCAAATTGCAGGCCCGGCTGTAACCCTGACCACGCCTAAAGCCGCTATCAGTGGTTTTGCTGCGCCGGTTTTGCCAATGAACACCTTATTCACCTTCCAGTTGACGGTAGTGGATGACAAAGGTGCCAGCGCCACCAGTATCACCAATGTGACGGTGAAAGCCAAGCCCAATGCACTGCCAACCGCCAATGCGGGTGTTAGCCAGACGGTTGCCAGTGGTTCCAGTGTTACATTGAACGGTAGTGGTTCTGACAGCTACGGCAGCATCGCTACTTATCACTGGGTGCAAACTGCAGGTCCGGCGCTGACCTTGACCACGCCCGGTGCTGCCACCAGTGGCTTCACCGCGCCGGTATTGGCGGCAGACACCGTATTTACCTTCCAGTTGACGGTGGTGGATGATAAAGGGGCCAGCGCCACCAGCACGACCAATGTGACGGTGAAAGCCAAACCGAATGCCGCGCCAACTGCCAGTGCGGGGGGCAGCAAAACCGTGGCCAGTGGTGCCAGCGTCAGCCTGGTTGGCAGTGGTTCGGATACGGACGGTACTATCGCCAGCTATCAGTGGACGCAAACTGCCGGCCCGGCGGTGACCTTGACTGCGCCCAATGCTGCCATCACCGGCTTTACTGCGCCAGTATTGGCAGCCGAGACGGTGCTTACCTTCCAATTGACGGTGGTCGATGACCGGGGTGCCAGCGCCAGCAGCAGCACCAATGTGACGGTAAAAGCCAAGCTGAATGCGGTGCCGACTGTCAGCGCAGGCAGCAGCCAAAGCGTGACCGAGGGCAAGACTGTGCAACTGAACGGCAGCGGCAGTGACAGCGATGGCAGCATCGCCAGCTATTTGTGGAAGCAAACCGCTGGGCCAACGGTGACGCTGGCAACGCCCAACGCTGCCAGCACCAGCTTTGTTGCGCCGCAAGTGTCGGCGGATACGGTTTTCACCTTCAGCTTGACTGTGACCGATAACCAGGGTGCGGCTGCCACTGGCAAAGTCAATGTAACGGTGAAAGACACGACTGATTTGACCGTCTCCGGGTTGTCTATTGTCGGTGGCCAGACCAGTGTGAAACGGGGCACCAGCTTTAGCGTCAGCAGTGCTACCAGCAATATTGGCAGCAAGGCGAGCGCTACCACCACTTATACCGGCCTGTACTTGAGCAAGAGTCCGACCAGTGTGGTAATCACGGACAAGCGCCTGGCGCAGGTACTGGTGGCATCGGCTGTGGCCGGTGGTGGTCAGTTTAATGCCATCACCAGTGTGACGATTCCGTCAACCCTGGCACCCGGGGATTATTACCTGGCGGCGATTGCCGACAGTACGGGCAGAATCGCTGAATCGGACGAAAGTAATAATAGCTTGGTCGGCACCAAAATTACGGTGTACTAAGTTTGAGAAGTGCTGCATTGGCGTTGACTGCATTTAACGTCAGCAAGTAAAAAAGGGCTGGTTTCTTCCGGCCCTTTTTTACGTCCAACATCCGGCCTCACACCATGATGCGCCATAACCACGGCAGCCAGGTACAAACCAAAATCACCAGCAGCGCAGTACCCACGCGCCAGCCATAGGCCGCACCACCCTGCGCAGCGCGATATAACCAGCGGCTTGCAAGCTCATCAAAATTACCACCAGCCCCCACAGGCGGCGTGGGTTGGCACCCAGCAGCCATTTGTTGGCTTCATTCGGTAGCAAAGGCAGCGCCACCAGCGCGGCGGCGGCCAGCATCAGGCCATCACGAAATTCATGCTCTTTCAGTGTGTCACGCGAGAACTGGTGCAAATCGCTGCGCAAATTCAGCATCAGCGCAATCACCACCGCCGTGCCAGTGGCAATTTCACGCTGGGTCAGCGCCAGTATGCCGAGCAGATAGCTGAGAAACAGTGCCACTTCGGTGGTCATGCCGGGGGCGTCGGAGCTGCCGCGCCAGTGCGAAATAATGCACAAGCCCAGAATCAACACGCCACCGACCACGCTCAGTTGCAGGCTTTGCGCCAGAGCCCCGCACAGGGCGGTCAAGGCAAAAGTGCGCACCCCGGCAAAACTGCGGTTGGGGCCATTACCTTTGTGGCGCTCGCGCTCCACGCCAATTAACAGACCGCAACCCAGCGCCACCAGTAGCGCGGCCAAATCGATATTGTTCATAAGCCAAAAGAATGGGTGACGGCCATGCCGGATTGCCCATTCTAACAGGCCATCAACCATCCGGGCGATTTATTGCCGACCCGGACTTGATGTTACTTACCAGACCCGGCACACCTTCTCACGCACCATCGGCTGACCCGCTTTGCACGAAAACGCTTTGGCAAATTCCGGCAAGTTGGCAACCACGCCATTGACGCGGTATTTGCCGGGTGAATGCGGATTGGTCAGGGCGTTCAGGCGTTGGTTTTCCGGGCGATCATTTTCACAAGCCCATTGCGCATAGCCGATGAAAAAGCGCTGTTCCGGGGTAAACCCGTCGCGTGCCGGTTCCGGGTGCAGTGCAAATTCTGCCTTCCAGGCCAGCCAGCCGATCAACAAGCCACCCAGATCGGCCACATCTTCACCCAGCGTCAATTTGCTATTGATTTTGATCTCGTCCACCACCGTGTAGCCCGCGTATTGATCAACGATACATTGCGCGCGCTGATTGAATTGCTTGGCGTCCTTGCGGCTCCACCAGTCGCGCAAATTGCCTTTGGCGTCGTACTGGCGGCCTTCATCATCAAAACCATGGGTGATTTCATGGCCGATGGTGGCACCGGTATTGCCATAGTTGGGGGCGGCGTCCATTTTGGCGTCGAACAAGGGCGGTTGCAATACCCCGGCCGGGAAGGTGATGTCATTGATTTGCGGTTCGTAGGATGCATTCACGGTGGGCGGGGTCATATTCCATTCGCTGCGGTCCAGCGGCTTGCCGATTTTTGCCAACTGACGCCGTA
>JBDLSU010000063.1:0-3063 GCA_039799405.1 Pseudomonadota bacterium
CCGATTGGCCTGCCGATAAAGTGCTGGCCGAAGTGGCACGCCCACGCGGTTCACGCTCGCTGTCCAGCCATTTGAAATCGCGCCTGGGTTTACACGGGGTGGTGGCGGCGCTGTTGCATGAACTGCTGTCAAAACAGGATTTTGCGCAGCCGGATAAGCTGGCGGTGGCGATCAAAGCTTTGCCGCTGCCTTTGCTGGCACCCCGGCCAATCGATGAAGCCATCAGCAGTGCCGGTGGTGTGTGTTTTGAGGCGATGAATGCGCAACTCATGCTCAATGCACTGCCAGGCGTATTTTGCGCGGGTGAAATGCTGGATTGGGAAGCGCCGACTGGCGGCTATTTGTTGACCGGGTGCTTCGCTTCTGGCCGTATGGCCGGGCAGGGCGCGCTGGCGTGGCTGAAAGCGCGATCGTAAAGCAGCCTGTTTTTTCGCTTTGGCTTGATCCCGCAATAAAAAAGGCCGCTCATTTGAGCGGCCAAGAGGGAATCACACTTGCGTGTAGATATCAGTTAATGCGGGTAATGCGGTTTTGTGGTGGCGTGGGTATGGTGCCCAGTTTGCGGAAGTAAGCCACGCCTGCATCGATATCAAGATCACCCGCCTGTGAATTGGTGCCCTTGGTAAATACGGTGTAGTTGTCGCCACCGGTTGACATGAAGTTGTTCATGGTGACGCGATAAACAGCCGTCATGCTGATCGGGGTGCCATTGAGCTTGATCGAGTCCGGCACCACGCGTGCGCCAGTGCCGCTTGCCGCACCTGCAGGTTTGCTGCCATCCCAGGTGTAGCTGAAGCCGCTCGACACTTGCATGACGCGGCCACCGGCTGGTTGCGGGGCTTCCCATTGTTGTTCCAGCAAACGCAAAATTTGCGCGCCAGTCAAATCCATGGTGACCAGATTGTTGCCGAATGGCATAACCGAGAACAAATCGCCGTAGGTGACCACGGTGTTGGTCAGGTTGTTACGAATCCCGCCGGGATTGCTGAATGCGATGACGGCGGGCTTGTTGCCATAAGCCGGGCCAGTCGAACCGTTCAGGTAGATGTCGGCGATAATATCGCCCAGCTTGCTTTCGCCTGCGGTGTTTTGGGTGCGATCCACTACCGTGGTCAGGTTACCGATGACCTGGCCGGTAATCGGTGCGGTCAGGCTGGTGTAGCGTTGTACCAGTGCGGCGACGGTGCTGTCCGGGGTCAGTGCAGTGACGCCTGCTGGCAAGGGAATTGCTGCGCCGCCACTATCTCTGACGACGCCAGTATTCACCGTCACCAGATTGTTGGCGCTCTTGCTCTTGACGCGATTGGTATTGGGGTCGATCACCAGATCGATCTTGCTGACCATGCGACCATAAAAACCGGTTTGGGTCAGCAGTTTGCCGTCAGGGCGGGTGCAGTTATATTCTGTGTGCGTGTGACCGCTGATAACGACATCAATGCGCGGGTCGAAACGGTCGGTAATGTTGACGATGTCGCCACTCAAACCGGGGCAGGTTTTATCGTTCACGGTGCTGGCGGTAGTGAAACCACCTTGATGCACCAGTACCACGATGGCGGCAGCACCCTGGCCAACCAGTTCAGGCACCAGTTTGTTGACCGTTTCCACTTCATCGGTAAAGCGCAAACCAGCCACGCCAGCCGGGGTTACCACGCTTGGGGTGTCTTTCAGGGTCAAGCCAATGAAGGCGACTTTTTGACCGCCGACGGTGCGAATGACATACGACGGGAACAGGGTTTGATTGGTGCTGGTTTCGATCACGTTGGCGGCCAGATACTGGAACTTGGCCCCGCCGAAGGTGCCGTTATTCATACAGGTATCGACACCCACTACGCCGCGGGTGCCATCGGTCGAGCGCGGGAAGCAACCACCGTTTTGCAGGCGGCGCAGTTCGGCCGAACCTTTGTCAAATTCATGATTGCCGACCGAAGAAGCATCCAGGCCGATTGCGTTCAGTGCGTCAATGGTCGGTTCGTCATGGAACAGTGCCGAATTCAATGGCGAGGCACCGATCATGTCACCAGCCGACACCACCAGGGTATTCGGGTTTTGGGCTTTCAGATTGCTGATCAGGGTAGCCAGAAAGGCTGCACCACCAGCCGAAACCCGGGTGCCAGCGGGTGCAGCACTATTGGCGACGGTAACGCTGCCCGATGGGGCGCTCAAGTTGCCATGAAAGTCATTCATGCCAATAATCGATACCGTTACTGGTGGCGCGTTGTTCGACGAACCAGAGCAACCTGCGAGCAAACCGATGGTCAGCGCAAGTGCCGTGGTGGCAAAGAATTTGTTTTGGATCATGAATAACTCCTGAGGCGAAAGGGCGAAAAAGGTGCGAATTATATCAAGTATTCATGACTGTGATGTGACACGATTTTAGAGTTTGTTGTCAGATTGATACAGGGCAATTAAAATTGTAGGGCTGCGCGATGAGCCATGCTTGTATCAGGGCAGGCTTTGCGGCATGCTGACGCAAGTTAAATTTTCAGGGGTGAAAAATGAAGGTGGTATCGATGCGGCGCTGGATTGGTCTGATCATGATGGCGGGTGCAGGCCATGCCTTGCCTGCCTTGGCCGGGCCGACGCCGTTGGCGCAAATTGCTGCCAGTGCCCAGCAGGCGCAAACGCGCTGCCAGGAGTTCATGCATGACAATGCCGATGAATATGTCAGTTGCCTCAATGCACTTGGCGCAGCCGTGAAAGGTAAAACGGTGGCGGCGCAAGCCGAAAAATTGGGTATCGCCTATTTTGGCTGGCTTGGTGCGACCCATGCTGCGCGGGTCAGCTTGCCGGGTTCCGACGACGCGGCTTTGCACTTTTATTTGCGCTTTACCCCCTTGCAACAGCAATTGAAAATCAGTGATCTTGACTTGTGCGGCACCTTTGCCGGGGATTGCAAGGTGCGCCTGGCGCAACTGGATGAGATCCGGAAAGTGGTGGCCGTGCAAAAAGCCAGGGCATCGGCCCAGGCCAAAGCATCCGCATCTGCAAAAGCTGCCAAATAAACCCGGCTGTGGTCCGGCCCACCTGAAGCCGGTCAGCCAAACAGGCGCGCCAGCTCCAGCC
>JBDLSU010000064.1:0-4557 GCA_039799405.1 Pseudomonadota bacterium
GAACAGTGCGATGGTTTCGGTTCCGGCCAGAGCACAAATCCCAATCTGCTAAACTACACCGTGCGCTGTTTGACACCTGACCCCAGTTCCGGCCAGAGCACAAATCCCAATCTGCTAAACTTTTTCGGGTGCTTACGAGAGTGCTGCGTTTGTTCCGGCCAGAGCACAAATCCCAATCTGCTAAACTCGCAATACCGCGCGCCCGAAATTCTCGCTGGTTCCGGCCAGAGCACAAATCCCAATCTGCTAAACTAAGACCCGGCCAGCGTTTGCGCGGCGGTAGTGTTCCGGCCAGAGCACAAATCCCAATCTGCTAAACTAGTACCACACTTCGCCCGTGCTATCGTTTTGTTCCGGCCAGAGCACAAATCCCAATCTGCTAAACTCGCTGGATGCTGCGATGCCCCCGGAACCCGGTTCCGGCCAGAGCACAAATCCCAATCTGCTAAACTAGCATTACAGCAACCCCTTGATTACCAAGGGGTTTGTTGTTTTCTGGCGCGCAAAAAAAGAAGTTTTTCATCAAAATAAGTCAAACTGGTCAGGCGATTTATTGGCAGGAAGTTTCTGTTTTCCTTGAAAACTGATGATGCGCTCGTATTGTTTGTCGGTGAATTGTAAGATATTCACCTTGCCACCGCCAGGTAAATCGGCTTCAATCTTGCGGCAATAGGTCTCTACCTGGGTTTGGCTGGTGCAAAAGCGCGTGTAGACTGAAAACTGCGCCATTTCAAAGCCCATGTCCAGTAATTTGTTGCGAAAATCCGTCGCCGCTTTGCGCTCGGCTTTTTCCATGACAGGCAGATCAAACATGACCAGCATCCACATGATTCGATATCCACTCAGCATGCTGCCTTACTCTTCTTGCAGTGCGGCAGCCAGATTAAGGGGTAAGCCCGGCAGGGGTAAATCGAGCTTGTCTTTTTCGCCGATAAAAATCTGCGCCAGCGAGGTCGCCAGCCTTTGCGTGCAGATAATGACGGGCGTAACGCCCACATTGGTGGGCATGTCGTCATACAACGTGCGTACCAGCGCACGTTTGCTCTCGGGTGTGACATGCGCTTCGCCTTGCCGCCATAATTGCCATACCTTCAAATCAATCACCGGGCGAAATGGCTCCATCAGATCATCCACCAGCCGCATCGGGTTGCCTTCGTTGCTGTGATGCAGCCCCAGCGTCGGGTGTAATCCCGCAGCCACTACGGCACGCGCCGTGGCGGCACGTAGCACGGTATAGCCATAGTTGAGCAGCGCGTTGATGCCATCGCCATCTTTGTCACGCCGGAACGGGTCGCCAAACAGCAAGCCCCAATAGCGCCGCGCGCCTTGTGCCTCAAAATTGTCCGGGTCGCCTGATCGCACCTTGCGTACCAGCGAGGAAAGCGGCACGCTTGCCACATTGGCCGCTTCCAGTGCAGCAGCCTGCTGTTGCAGCTTGGACTTCACAATCTCTGCCCACAACCGTTTGACCAGCGGCGCGCCTGCGGCAATTTGCGCGTCAAACCGTTTGGCCTGTTGAAAATTACCATCTACCGCCAACAGCATGCCTACTGCATTGTGATTGGCCGCGCACAGAACAAAAGGCGCGCCGCGTTCGGCCAGGGCCACCAACAAGTTATTGGTGTAACTCAGGCCATATGCATTGCCGATGACGGCGGCAATATCATCCAGCGGCACTTGCCCCAGTTCTTTGCGTTCGCCTTCGGTGTCTTGTACCACCATGAAGCCACGTGACAAAAACAGGTGGCGGCGGTCGTCTGCAATTTCTACAATGCGGCCCAGCATGGCTAATCCCTGAAGCCGGGGTCCCGCAGTCGCCCACTTGGCGAGACCGAACAACGTCGGGCTTTGGCTGTTTTGAGCGATCCAGCGGTTTTTGAAATGTAGGGATTGGATTTGTCGCGATTACGTGCATCAACATTGGCTTCGTTGTGATCCGCCATGAAAATTTGTCCATTGGTGCTAATTGTGGCGATTGCCATTGTCCGCAATTGACCATTAATTTCCAGGCGCAGGGTGTCTTTCTTTGAAAGGCGCATTACCAACTGCTTGCCGTCCTGGCTCAAGGTCGGGTGGCGCAAGCGTTGCCAGCCATTTTTTTCGCCCAATGCTTTGATAATCTGGTATGCATCAAATGTCGAAACGATGGTGGCATTCCATTTGCCTTTTTCATCGCGCCAGATTTCAATGCAATAATTACTGCCACCTACATATCCTTTATAGGCTTTGGCCGCGCCATTTTCATCAAGCCCATGGCGCGCACTCTGGCTGGCATCGCGGATCGGAATCGCTTTCAGATTTTTGGTCAGCACCTCCCGCTGGTTCGCTTCGTTGCGCACCCGTCTTTGCACTTGCCCGTCACCAATCAAACCCCACGCGGTTTCTTCATGAATCGCACCCTGGTAGCCATGTTCGGGCTTGTTGCTGACATAAATATGGGCCAGTGCCCGCTGTACGTGATCGCGATAGGTTGGCCATGGGTAGTCCACATTATCAAGCAAGCGGGTCATGCGTTTGCCACGAGCATCGGTATTAGCATCAGCAAATTTCTTCAACATGGCACGGTCGGTAATGCCAATCACCATTGCATCAAGCGCATGGTGGCGGTGGTCATTGCGGTTTTTTTCTGTGCTGCCTGACAGCAGTTCATTCAGGCCAAGTTTGCCCCGGATCAATGCGGTCATTTTGCCGGGGATGGAATGCACCTGTTTTTCCGGGCAAATGCAACTCAGGTATTCGCGTGCCAGCCGTGACAGGTAGGCGGTATCGTTCAGGGCGCGCGCCAAAAAGTCCTTGTCATCCCTTAGCCATTTTTGATATGCACCGACCGCAAAGCGATTGCGCTTGGTGGCATACATGGTGGAAACCCTTTGCAAAATGCCGACATAGTCCCAGTCTGTTGCTGCACCAAAGGCTTCATCCGGTGCCAGGTTTCCTTTAAAACGATTTGCCCTGGAAATGGCTACTGTTTTGTTGCTCATTGAATCGTCCAGCGTTTTTGAATACGGCAGGATATGTTCGATTTCCACATCGCCAGTCAGCAAACGCTCAATCGAAATTCTCTCGCCGCTATACGGGCAGCAACGGTTGAGAGGGTCGCCCGGATTGAGTTCATACCAAAGCTGCATTTTTTGCGACAGTTCGCGCCGCTTGTTTTTGTCCAGGTGTTCCGCCGTAGTGCCGAGCACATTACATGCTTCACGCACCCAGGCATCATTACGTTTTTGGTTTGCTGCTTGTTCCCGCTCAATCTCCATTTTGCGCTCGCGGTTCAGTTTCAGTTCACGCGCTACTTCAATCACTATCTGAGCAGGCAAACCATATTCCTTGATCAGTGCATTGACCACTACCCGCACCTGATTCAGGCCGATGTGTACAGTCGGGTTGGCGATCTTGCCGTATTGTTCTTCTTCATTGCGCGGGTTGGGTTTTTCAAATGCCACATGGCGTTGCAGTGCCCGCCCATAGTAGGGCAGGGCGGGCATGATTTCACCCGTTTGCCAGGTTTGGGACAGCAGGCTGTGACTCTCGAAACCGGCAGCGGTAACCGCCTTGTCGAACGTAATGACATCGGTCATCAAATGCGGCAAAATTTTGTCCAGTGCCACCTTGCTCAGGCTGCCGTAGCCATCCGGCAAACCGACGTTGGCGATTTTTTCAGCAGAGGGTTCATTTATGCCGGTACGCGCTTGTAACCATTGAATCAACGCATGCTCACTGTCTTGCTCCAGCAATTGCTGCACAATCTCGTCTTGCAACACGGCATCAAAGCCATGCCATATTTCACCAAACAATCCCGGTTTGGACAAAACCATGCTGCTTGCATTGCCACGCAGGCGATCCCGCTTGGCATCTTCCAGGTTAAAGATAAATGTGTCGCCCATTTTCAGTGCCTTGCGCATCGCCTTGAAGGTGGTGGTGCCGCGCTCCAGTAGTGACGCCAGGGTGTCGCGTTGGGTCAGGGTAAGTGCTTGCTCTTGCAAGTCCGGTGCCAGAATACGCAGATTATTCAATTCCTGATAAATACGAAAGCGCTGGGTACTTGGCAGGGCCAGCGGCGCACGTGGTTGATCTGGCAGCAGCGTACAGCGTCCGGGTACAACCGGTTTGAGTGGGCGTTGAAATAGCAAAATATCCTTCAATTGTTTTCCGGCCTCTACAGAAAACAAGCCTTGTTTGAGCGCCGTTTGCTTGGCCCAGATTACATCAAACTCATGTTCCACCATGGCACGGTCGGCGTAGAAGTCATAAGCCCGGTCTTTAACGGTACTGCCACGCAAACGCGCCCGCACGCTTTGGTTTGCTTGTTGGCGCAGGTGCAACCATTGGCCCAGGGTGGTGCAATTTTCTGCCCTGATTTTGCCACGCAATTCCGAAATTGCCTTTTTTAATGCACCACTGTCGTTATCTTTCTTATCGGTTTTACGATTGCTTAAAAAACCACGGCGCTGATTAATGTGAAAAAGTGCGCGCGCAAACTCGGCACCACTCAAGCTACCATCCACGCCGCGCGCCCGTAATTCATACGGATCAAGCCGTAGCAAAGCTTCTTGCGCT
>JBDLSU010000065.1:0-7069 GCA_039799405.1 Pseudomonadota bacterium
CGCGATCCAGCGGATAACCGCCCGAGTTTGCCATCGCCAAAGTTGGCACCAGTGCCAACGCTGCCAGCATTTTTTTCAACAATTTCATTGTATTTCCCTTTTCGCTTGGCCTGGTTCAATCAATGCGGGTGAAAATTCACACGGGTTGGTACTTTCTTGAAGTCGCCCATGCCGCTCCACCATGGCATCAACAGGAAGAAGCCAAAATAGATCACGGTGCAAACTTGCGAAACCCGTTCGCCGATAGTTGACGGCGCTTGCACACCCAGATAGCCCAGTGTGACAAACGCAATGCCAAACACGATGTAGATATATTTGTGCCAGTCCGGACGATAGCGGATGGATTTGACCGGCGACTGGTCGATCCATGGCAAGGCACCCAGAATCATCACCGACGAACCAAACAACACCACGCCCCAGAATTTGGCGTCCAGCATTTTTGGCATCATCAGTGCAATCGCAACCAGGGCAATGGCGGCAATCGCTGTCTTGACAAAGGCCGGTAATTGGGATTTAACCCAGATCAGGGCCACGTAGGCTGCCACACCGGCTTGCACCACAAACAGGAACTCGGAAGTGGTCGCGCGCAAAATCGAATAGAACGGGGTGAAGTACCAGGTCGGAGCGATATGCGGTGGGGTCTTCAGCGAATCTGCCGGAATAAAGTTGTTGTATTCGAGGAAGTAGCCGCCCATTTCCGGTGCGAAGAAAACGACTGCGCTGAAAATGGTCAGGAATACTGTTACACCGAACAAGTCGTGGGTCGAATAGTAAGGATGCGATGGAATCGAATCCAGTGGATGGCCATCTTTGCCCAGATGTTCCTTGACTTCGATGCCGTCAGGGTTGTTCGAACCAACTTCGTGCAGTGCGATCAAGTGTGCAGCCACCAGACCCAGCAGCACCAGTGGAATGGCAATGACATGGAACGCGAAGAAGCGGTTCAGGGTGGCGTCGGAGACCACATAATCACCACGAATCCACAGCGACAGATCCGGGCCGATGAAGGGAATCGCGCCAAACAGATTCACGATAACCTGGGCACCCCAGTACGACATCTGGCCCCATGGCAGCAGGTAGCCAAAGAAGGCTTCGGCCATCAGGCACAGGAAAATCGCAAAACCGAACAGCCAGATCAGTTCGCGTGGTTTGCGGTACGAGCCATACAGCAGGCCACGGGTCATGTGCAGATACACAATGATGAAGAAGGCCGAGGCGCCGGTCGAGTGCATGTAACGCACCAGCCAGCCCCATGGTACTTCGCGCATGATGTATTCGACCGAGGCAAAGGCCAGTGTTGCGTCCGGCTTGTAGTGCATGGTCAGGAAGATACCGGTGACAATCTGCATGACCAGCACCAGCATGGCCAGCGAGCCAAAGATGTACCAGATATTGAAGTTTTTGGGCGCGTAGTACTGGCCCCATTGATCATTCCACAGCTTGGTCAGCGGGAAGCGGGAATCGACCCATGCCAGGGCTTTATCCGCCATCGGCGCATTGGCCGGTAGTTTCTTTTCGACGAACGCCATTTTTATGCCTCACCTTTCTCGTCTTTGCCAATCAGGATTTTGGTATCGGACAAATACATATGCCGTGGCACGTCCAGATTTTGTGGTGCAGGTTTGCTCTTGTAGACACGGCCTGCCAGATCGAAGGTGGAACCATGGCAGGGGCACAGGAAGCCGCCTTGCCAGTCATCGGGCAGCGATGGTTGTGGGCCAGCCTGGAATTTATTGCTTGGCGAGCAACCCAAATGGGAGCAAATGCCAACGGCGACCAGAATGTCTGCATGTTCCTTGCGCGAGCGATGCGCATTGTTGCAGTAATCCGGCATTTCAAGTTGATATGGCTTTTCCGACTTGGGGTCGGCAACCAATGGCTCGGTTTTGGCCAGACTGGCCATCATTTCCGGTGTGCGCTTCAAAATCCACACTGGCTTGCCGCGCCATTCAAACACTTTCATTTCGCCCGGTTTCAGGTCAGAAATATCTGCCTCTACCGGTGCCCCGGCCGCTTTGGCGCGCTCGGATGGCTGAAAAGTGCAAATAAATGTGCCCGCTGCCGCAGCGCCAGCCAACCCGCCTGCCGCACATGTGGCGACAATTAAGCCCCGTCGACCGGAATCGACCTGCTTTTCGTTACTCATACCAACCCCAATCAGTCAAAATTCGTTATTGTAGGATGTGTTAACCCAAATTCCAGCAACCCTAAATTATAGCGGAGCGCGCGGCCGATTTAAAGCGAAAGTTGGATTGATACATTAAAATGCGCCAAAATGCCGCATTTCGCGGCCGCTTTGTGAAAACCATACGCTTTTCCTGAGATTCTCCGGGCTGCCCGTGCATTTTCTGCATGTGCGCGACAGCCTGCGGCAAACAGCGTATCATGGTCACGGCGCGTCGTTGCTGGCTTGCGCGCCTTCCCTTCTTGATGTGCAAATACATTTATATTACCATGATGCAACGATTTTGGCTCTTGTTTGCCCAAACCATCACAGTGGGTTTGGCGCTATGGTTTATTCTCAGTACGCTCAAACCGGAATGGTTGCCCAATGGCGGCAAGGGTCGTCATGCCCCGGTGGTCACCACGCAATTGGGCTCATCCCGTGCCGTATCGATTCAGGAATCGCCCGCCACCGGCCCGCAAGGTTCGGTATCGTACCGGGATGCTGCCAAACTGGCAATGCCGTCGGTGGTGAATATTTCCAGCACCAAGCATGCGCGGGTAGCCAATAATCCCCTGGCGCAAGACCCGTTCTTCCGGCGCTTTTTCGGCCAGCAAGACAACAAGCGCGCGGAAAAGCAATTTAATTTGGGTTCGGGCGTCATCGTCAGCGCCCAGGGTTATATTCTGACCAATAACCATGTGGTGGATGGTGCGGAAGAAATCGAAGTTGCTCTCACTGACGGGCGCAAAGCCTCGGCCACCATTGTTGGCACCGATCCTGACACTGATCTGGCGGTCATTCATATCAAACTGAATAATTTGCCCGCCATTACCTTCGGCCATTCTGAAACGGCACAAGTGGGCGATGTGGTGCTGGCGATTGGCAACCCGTTTGAAGTTGGTCAAACCGTCACCATGGGCATTATCTCGGCCACCGGGCGCAACCACCTGGGTTTGAACCAGTATGAAAACTTTATTCAGACCGATGCCGCCATCAACCCCGGCAACTCCGGCGGAGCGCTGGTCGATACCAAGGGCAATCTGCTGGGGATCAATTCGGCCATCTATTCCAAATCCGGCGGTTCGATGGGGATTGGTTTTGCGATTCCGGTTTCCAGTGCCAGGCAAGTAATGGAAGCCATTATTCAGCACGGCTCGGTCACGCGTGGCTGGATCGGGGTGGAGCCGCAAGAAATTACGCCGGAACTGGCTGAAAGCTTTGGTCTGGCGCAAAAAATGGGGTCGCTGGTGGCGGGCGTCTTGCGTAACGGCCCGGCTGACAAGGGGGGCATGCGTCCGGGCGATATCCTGCTCAAAATTGATGGCAAAGCTGTCGCCGATACCACCGAGATGCTGAACCTGATTGCACAATTACGCCCCGGTGACAAGGTGCGCTTTGTGGTGCTGCGCAAAAATCAGGAAACCGCGCTGGATCTGGTGGTGGGAAAACGCCCCAAACGCAACGAACCTGTTGACGAGCCGCAATAAAACGGCCATCGAACTGCCAGAAGACTGCCAAAAGTTAAAAGCACAGAACGCCAATACAACCCGCAACAGGTCATGCCATGCACTTACGAGATTTAAGCCAGTTTCTGCGCGAGCTGGAAGCCAATAATAATCGCGCCTGGTTTGTCATGAACCGTCCGCGTTACGATATATTGCGTGAAGAATTTTTGCATACCGTGACCGCCTTGCTGCAAGAGATTGGCCGCTTCGACCCCTTGATCCGCACATGCAATCCGAAAAAAGCCTTGTTCCGGATCAACCGCGATGTACGCTTTTCCGGCGATAAAAGCCCGTATAAAACTGTTTTTTCGGCCGCCATGGTGCCTGACGATCTGAAGCGTCCCAGCAGCGGGGCCGGGCCTTGCTATTATATCCAGCTCGATGGGGCTGGCAAGATGTTATTTGGCGGCGGAAACTATATGCCGCCGCCCGAGCGCCTGCGGGCGATTCGCCAGCATCTGCTTGACGATACGGCCGGGTTTATGGCGTTGCTCAAGCAACCGGCACTTAAAAAGCAGTATGGTGATCTGGAAACCGAACTCAAGCTGACGCGCGTGCCCAAGGGTTTTGCTCCCGATCACGCGCTGGCCGAATATTTGAAGTTGAAGAGTTTTTTTGTCCATGCCGAAACGCTGGCACCAGTGGATCAACCGGAAAAACTGGTGCCGGATCTGACGGCGACCATGCAGGCGGCTTTGCCTCTGGTGCAATGGTTACGCAGCGTTCCGATGCGTCATGATGCGGCTTGAGCGGAATTCGTCGCGCCCCAGAATCATGCTGTGAATGGTTTCGCGCTCTTCCGGCGTATCGACTGAAATCAAATCCAACACACTTTGATCGTCCACCGTCAGATAATGACGGCGATCATGGCGCATATCCACAGTGCGCCATCCTTTTTGGCTGAGCCAGTGCCATTGTTCATTGGTAATCGGATACTTCAGACGCATGCGTAAATGGCCATTAACGACATTGCTGCCCAATTGCGGCTGTGGCCCGGCCGGTGCGATGCGGCGCGGACGTCGAATCCCGATCATATTCCGAATTGTATTAATTACCACCATGCAAGCCTCGGTTATTGACATAAAAAAATGACAGGGCCTTATTGTTCCACAACTCTCATTCAAGTTGGTGATTTCTGATATGGTATTCTAAAATTTCTGCCCAATGTTAGTGGAATACAACGTCAGGCATTGCTATTGTTTGAATGTTACTTATTTCTCTGGCATGGTACGCTTTTTGCTGCCAGCCGCCTTGGTGCGCGGCTTTTTGGTGAGACTGCTGTCCGGGTTGGCGGTTTTGTTGGCGGGCGCCTTGGTCGCCAGCGTCGATTTGGCAGCAACTTCACCCAGCTTGACTACGGCATCGGTAGCCATTGCGGTGCCTGCCGCGCCCAGTTTGGCCATGGTGTCGGTGACGGCGGTAGTACTAACCGCGTGTTTGAATTGTTCTTGCAAGCCGCTCCACCAGGCCAGCGGGTTGCTCAGGGCTGCCAGAGAACCCATCGACTGCGGATCGGCTTGCTCATCGGCTGCTTTATCTGCCTCCGGTTCGGCGCTGGTGCTTCGGGTTTCGACTGGCGCGGCTGCTTTGGGGGTTGGTGCCGGTGTGTTCGGATACAGGAACGCGGATGCATACGGGCTCGATTCGAGCAGGGATTTTTCTGTGGCCGGGCCAGGTGCCTGTTTGGCGATGGCGGAAAAGCTGGCACCGACCGATTTCAGGGTGGCGATGGTGCCGCGCTGCACTTCCAGTGCCTGAATCGTGCCGCGTAACATCGTCATATTCACATTCAGCCACGATTCCACTGCTTTCAAATCGCTGATTTTCTTGTCCAGTTCTTCTACTGACAGGGTTGGTGCTGCCATCCCGGGCAGGCTCATACCCGGCATATTCATGCTGCCCCACAGATTTTTGACAAAATCGAGAGTGTCGCTCATGACCCCTGCGCCCGGAATGGCTGACAATGGTGGTTTATTCATCGTGCTCCCCTTTTCATGGTGTGTGATGGTGGCTGATGTGGCATGGTGCGGCAAGCCGCGACCGTTTGGGCTAGCGTAGCAGATATTCAGGAGCGATTCAAAGAAACTTCGCCCGCCGTCGCTGCAAGCCCGAACGGAACGGGTTACACTTACGCCATGTCTGCCGATTCTACTCACTTTTCCTACGCCAAACGCGTGCTGGTTTTTTGCCTGGCCACGCTGTTATTGCACTGGGGTGCCCTGAACTGGGCTTCCCGGCATTTGGCACGACCGGGTGAGCTTGCCATGGCGGCATCCGACAAGGCCGTACAAGTGCAATTGCGTCCTGCCAAAACACAGCCTGTGGCACCGGCTGCCTCGGCGCAGCCAGCCCAAGCGGCGCGTCAGCCCAAGCCAGCCCGGCCGCGCCCGGCCCAAGGTCGTTCCGCTCCGGCTACCGAATCACCACTTGCGCCCGAACCGGTGACGCAAGCGCAGAACAGCAATGCCCCGCCGCCCGCGCCGGAAGCGCCATCATCCAGCGGGCCAGCTCACCTTCCTGCCGAACCAGCCGTACCCGCCAATCTGGCCAGCGCGGCCACCAATGAGGCATCCAACCCGGCTGCGCCCCCCGTGGTGCCGGATGCCAGCCGGTATGGATTTGACATTCCTCCCTCGATGGAAGTGAAATACGCGGTGCGCAAGTTTAATCGTAAGGACGACAGTGAGCATCCGACTACCGGGCGTGGCAGCATCCGCTGGATTAATCAAGGCGGGCAATATCAAATCGAAGGCGAATTCAAGTTTTTGTTTTTTACCTTTTTTAGCTTCAAAAGCGAAGGCGAAGTGGATATGTTTGGCCTGGCCCCCCAGTTGTATGCAGAAAAACGCGGTAACCGGGCCTTGACCAATACCCATTTCCAGCGCGACAACCGTATCATCAGCTTTTCCGCATCGAGCCGTCAGATTCCCTTGCAGGATGGGGCACAGGATCGTGCCAGCATTTTGTGGCAATTGACCGCTATTGCTCGTGCCGAACACCGCAATTTTTCTGCCAATACCGTGATCGATGCACTGGTTGCGGGAGAGCGGCGGGCTGATGTGTGGTCATTTAAGGTGTTGGGCAGTGAAATGCTCAAGCTCGACAACAAACAACTCGAAGCCTGGCACCTGGCGCAAATTCCACCACCTGACAGTTACGAGCGGCGCATTGATGTCTGGTTGTCGCCACAGCACCACTTTGTTCCGGTACAAATTATGTATTCCGAGTCCAATGGTGGTGTATTGCAAATGAGTATGACGGACGCCGTGGTATTGTCCGGCGGAGAGCATTAATTCCTTTTTTGGCCAGCGCCATGATAAAAACACTATTTTGTATTTTAATTAATTTCGTTGTTTCGCCGGTTTTGGCTGGCGACGTGGTTTCGCCCGTGCATGTC
>JBDLSU010000066.1:0-6948 GCA_039799405.1 Pseudomonadota bacterium
CCAGACACCCGGCCATTTCCGCCGCCTGCTGCGCCTTGTGCTGGTCGTCAAAATCAATCGCGGAAAACGGCAGCAGCAAGGGGTGCAGCGGGGTGCTGGTGCCGCGTTGTGGATTCAACAGCGCCAGTTGCCCGGCCGGATGGCGCAGGGTGGCGGCGATTTGTTCCTTGGTTTTGCGAAAACTGTGCTGATAGTTTTGATAGCTGAGTTCTTTTTCTTGTCCCAGCAGATACAGCGCCAGATACAGCGTACCCAGCATCAGCGCCAAAAATACCCCGCGAAATACCAGGCGCAGGCGGTAGGGGGCAAACAATTGCAGGGGATTTTTCATGCGGGGGCATTCAAACTCAATCAAACTCAGTCAAATTCAATCAGCCCAGCGAAAACCGCGCATCGGCACGTTTTCGATGCGGTCAAATTCCGGATCCACCTCGCGAAAGGCATCGCGGATGGTGCTGACGTGCTTGCGGATATTGTCGCGATTGCGCCCGCTTTTCACTACCTGGAACAAGTCTTCATACGACACCACCTGGCCCTGCTTTTCATGCAGCGTGATCAAAATGCGCTGCGCCGTCAGCGGTAAATTAATGCGCTGGCCGCGCCAGATCGGGTTGCGCTGGCGCAGCGGATCAATCGCTAGTTCATTCTCATTGCTGGCAAGCTCTTTGCCGCCGTTTTTGGCCGGTGCGCGGTCTTTGGCGGCGCGTAAAATTTCCAGAAAAGTGTCGATGAAGTCGGATTCTTCAAAGGTGGCTTTTTGCAGATAGTCCCAGGCGTCCAGCGCTTTCATGATGCTGCGGTAAATCGTGGCCGGCATGGCCGACACCACCAGCACCGGGGTGCAATGGCTTTTGTTGATGGCATTGATAATCGCCACCCCGGCATGGCGCTCGCGCCCCAGTTCAATATCCAGCACCACCAGATCGTAAGTCTCGCGCGCCAGCGCGGCTTCGGCTTCGTCTCGGTTAAACCATTGCTCGACGATGATGCCGCTTTTGGCCGATTCTATCCATGCCTTGAGTTGATTGCTGGTGGGCACATCATCTTCAATCACCGCTACCTTGACCATATCGCCCCCTGCTAAAAAAATTCCGCCAAATTCCACATGAATTGGATTGCAGCGCCCAGTATCCCTGTTTTTGCGCCAAATGTCTTGCCTGCTTTGGGTGCGTGCTGTGAAGATTTCTTCACATGGATGACAAGACAGGCAATGCCATTACGTGCGGTTTTTCAGCAAAACAACCGGGCACAGTCTGCGCAATGGTTTATGATTCGATCCGTTTTTTGGCTTATTCGCTATATACTCACCGCATCGCATAAAAATCCCGCTACCGCCATGCCCGCACTTCCACCACGCCGTGTCTTGCCGATAGGCATAGAAACCTTCGCCAAAATCCGCGAACAGAATTGCTATTACGTCGATAAAACCGCGCTGGCCTGGCAATTGACGCAAGGTGCGGGTTACTATTTTTTGTCGCGGCCACGGCGTTTTGGCAAGAGCCTGTTTCTTGATACGCTCAAGGAATTGTTTGAAGGCAACCGACCGCTGTTTGCCGGTTTGTTCATTGACGACAAATGGGATTGGGGCTGCCGCTACCCGGTGGTTTCCATCAGCTTTGGCGATGGCGTGTTTGCCTCGCGCGCCGAGCTGGAAGAAAGAATCTTCGATATTTTGCAAGACAACCAGGAACGGCTGGGTGTCACCTGCGTGCGCAAAAGCATCGCCAGCCAATTCAGTGAACTGATCCGCCGCACCCGGCAAAAACATGGCCAGCGCGTGGTGGTGCTGATCGATGAATATGACAAGCCGATTCTGGACAATATCGCCGATGACGCCACCGCGCTCGCCATGCGCGAGGCCTTAAAGAATTTTTATTCGGTGTTGAAGGCCAGTGACGCCGACATCCATTTCGTGTTCATGAGCGGCGTTTCCAAATTTTCCAAAGTGAGCCTGTTTTCCGGCCTGAACAACCTGAACGACATCACGCTTGATCCGCGTTATTCCACCTTGTGTGGCTACACCGAAGCCGATATCGACAGCGTTTTTGCGCAGGAACTGCCCGGCCTGGACCGTGCCAAAATGCGGCGTTGGTTCAATGGCTACAATTGGCTGGGTGAAGCGGTGTACAACCCGTTTGATTTACTGCTGCTATTTGACCGCCGCAAATTTCATCCCTGGTGGTTTGAAACCGGCACCCCGGCGTTTTTGCTCAAACTGATGGCGCAACGCGGCTTTTTTACCCCGGATTTGAGCCGCCTGCGGGTCGGTGCAGAATTGCTGTCCACCTTCGATGTCGGCCAGATCATTCCGGAAGCATTATTATTTCAGTGCGGCTTTTTGACCATTGTCGCAGCGGAAGAAACCTTGTCCGGCAATTGGGTCTACACCCTGGGTTACCCGAACCTGGAAGTGGAAATGAGTTTAAATGCCAGTTTGCTGGGCACCTATGTCGATGACTTGTCCAAAACATCAGCGCAGCGGCTACGGCTGGACGACTTGCTGACAAATACCGGGCAGAAGGCTTGCCGATCCATTTGATTGGTATCGAGTTCTCGCGTGAGACCAGGAATGTGGTGGGGTTTGAGGTGGCATTGGCTTGATGCTTTTTGCGCCAATCTCTTGCGTGCTTTCGGCCGTGGCTGTGAAGATTTCTTCACACGCAGGCGCTCGCGCTTCCGCCGCCGGAGCGCTCGCCCCCGTGCTGCGAACATAGCCGGGCGCGGACGGTATTGCTTGCTCGCGTGGGGCGGGCGCATGATGGCAGCATGTTTTTTCGTGCTGCATTTACCTTCAAGGAGCCCATCATGTTCAGCCGCATCAAAGTGTTAGCCCAAAAAATCCGCGCCCTGTTTGGCCGCCCGCTGCCGGGGGTGGATGCGCTCAAGGCTGGTGCTGCCAGCGGGGCCGGGGTGGTGGCGCAAGCGGGTAGTAGCGGCTTGCAAAGCCTGGTCAAACTGGTCAGCAGCAAAGCCTTTATCACTACCGCGCTGGTGCTGGGCGTGGGCTATGCGGTGGTGGCCAGCAAACCTTTGCAGCATATTGGCAGCGGTGAAATCGGGGTGCGGGTGAATCAGTTTTCTGGTGGCGTCACTGAAGTGCGCGACGGCATGGTGCTGGTGCTGCCGGGTTTGCACCAGTTGCGGCGCTATTCTACCCAGGACCAGGTCTACCGCCCGAATCGGGCCAAGCAGGGCGATGCACCGTTTCAGTCGGTGGAAGGTTTGTCGCTGGGGGTGGATTTGAGCGTGCGCTATGCGCTCGACCCGCACAAGGTGGGGCAGATGGCGAAAACTTTGCCAGCGGATTTGAACGGCCAGGTGCTGGAGCCAGCGGTGCAAGGCGTGATCTACAAAGCCTTTGCCCGCTACACGGTGCGTGAGATTTTTTCCAGCAAGCGGCAAGAATTGCAGCAGATGATTGAAACCGAACTGAAACCCAAGCTGGCGCAAGACGGCATTTTGCTGCGCGGCGTAATGATAGGCAAGGTCGATTTGCCTGCGGACTATCGGGCGGGCATGGAAAAACTGCTGGCGACCGAGTTGGAGAGCGAAAAAATGCGCTTCACGCTGGATCTGAAGGAAAAGCAAGTCAAGCAAACCGCGCTGGAAGCCGACGCCGATAAAATCAAGCGCGAAAAAGCGGCCGAAGCCGCCGCCAATGAACAGATTATTGCCGCCAAGGCGCAAGAAGAGGCGATGAAGCATGTGCTGCCGTTCAAGCAAAAGCAAATAGAACAGCGTGCGCTGGAAGCGGAAGCGGAAAAAGGGGCGCGCATCAAGCAGGCCGAAGGCAGCGCCCAGGCGCGCCGGATTGAAGCGGCGGGCGAAGCGGATTCGCGCCAAAAGCTGGCCGATGCCGAAGTGTACCGGCTGGAAGCGGTGGGCAAGGTATCGAGCGTGCAGATGGAGCGTGAAGGCTTACTCATCACCAAGCACCCCTTGTTGATCCAGAAAACCATGGCCGATAAATTGTCGGACAAAATTTCGGTGATTATTGCGCCGCCGCCAGCCGATGGCAGCTTTATCGGTAGCGCGCTGCTGGGCAGTGGTGCCGCCAAGCGCCAGAAAACCCGGATCGAGCAAGAAAGCACACCGCTGGATACGCCGCAGCCCGAACCGGATGCTGCGCCCGAAGGTGAAACCGTTAGCAAAGTGGGGCAATAAATCATGTTGATCAGTCTGCTGGCCGCCAACGCCTTCGCCATCATCAGCCAGGACGCAACCCTGCTGCGCGCCGCGCCCAAAGATGCCGCCCCAACCCAGGCCGTGCTGTGGCCGGGCGAAATGGTGGAAGTGCGCGGCGAAAAGCTCGATTATTTACAAGTGTATGAACACCGGCGCGAGCGTGGCGGCTATGTCAAAGCCAGCCAGTTGCGTTTGATTTCACTCAAACCGGAAGACAGTGAGGCCAGCCTGAACGTGCTGCAGTTTTTGCGCGATAGCCCCGGTTCTGAAAGCCTGGGCATCAGCTACGCCGCAACCTGGCTCAAAGCTGCGCCCACCACCGCCATCGCCAGCCAGGGGGTGCAAGCGTTTGATGCCATTGGCAGCATGGCGGAACGGCTGGCGCGGCGCGCTTCGATGCGGCTGGAAAAGCCGAAAGATGCGATGGTGGCGGCGCACCTGGATGTGGTGGCGCAATATGGCGTAGTGATCAAGGGGTTTGAGCGCGACGGCCGCATGAATTTGTGCTACGACGGCGAAGCCTTCCGCCGCGTACTGGCGCACCCGGCGGCCACTGGCGAGCAAAAAGCCCGTGCCGCGCTGGCCTTGACCCGGCATGACTGCATCGACCCGGCCCTGCCCGCGCTGGCACGTTTCAAACTCGATGAGTGGCGCGCCGGGGTACTGGACAAGGTGGATGAGGCCCTGCTTGCACCGTATCAAAAAAACCGCATCAAACTGCGCCGCGCCGGGGTGTGGGCCGCGCTGGCTTACCAGCAGGCGCGCAAGGCCAGCAACGAAAGCGCAACGGCCAACCCCTTAATCCAGGCCGCCACTCTGCAAGCCGGGCAACGCGCTCTGCAAGAGCTGGCTGGCGTCAATAAAACCGAACTGAGCGATGACGACCAAAGCAACTATGCCGACGCCGCCGTGCGCGTGGGGGCCAGCCGCTGGGCCGCCGAAGCGCTGCCGTCCTTGCCCGGCGCGCCAAGCGGCTTGCGCATTGTGAGCAGCAGCGGCCAGCCGGGTGAAACCTGCGTGGCGCTGGTGAATGACAAAGCCGATGCGGCCAAACCATTGATCCGGCGTTGCACCTATGGCGTGGTGTGGCAGGCGTCCAGCCGCGCCAATGCCGCTGGCACCGCGCTGACGCTGGCGGTGCAACCGCTGCCGGGCTGGCGTGAAATGTGGGTGTTCCAGCACAGCGCCCAGGGCTGGCGCGTGGATGTACTGCCACCGGCCAATAGCGACCCGGATCTGGCCTATGCCGAATTTGCGGGCTGGGTGCCGGGCAGCGGCAAAATGCTGGTGGCGCGCGAGGCAAGGCTGGAGGGGCGTATCAAAACCCGCTTTGAACTGGTAAATATCGAGACTTTGCAGGTAGAAAACGGGGCCGACAAGCCGGATTCATTGAATGTGTTTTATCGCTGGCAAGATGCGGCATGGAAGCGCCAGACCGTGGCCCTGCGCTGACGATGTCGCGGCCACGCTGCCTGCCACTTGGGGATGCCATTGTTGCTTGCTTAAACCGGTCGCTGCAACGATGGCATCATCATCCATGCCCATGGCTTCTGCTTTTCCTTCTGTCATACCTTGCGCATGCCCGGTTTTCAAGGCTTTTTGCACCACGCCGGGCTGATCCTGAACAAACATCGCGCGTCGGCTCCCCCTACAACCCGACGCTGGCCGAATCCAGCACGTTTTAATCCGCGCCTGCGGCGAAGCGCGGATGGCACGACAGCACGCTTTGCCGATCCGCTGTCAGAGGTGTTTCAATCCTCACCCGCGCCGAAGCGCGGATGTCACTTTCAAGGCTCATTTAAAGGGCGCACATTCGTACCGTTTCAATCCTCACCCGCGCCGAAGCGCGGATGTCACGCAATGGCAATACCATTCGGATGGGGGTGGAAATGTTTCAATCCTCACCCGCGCCGAAGCGCGGATGTCACACGCTGGCACTGATTCGATTTCAAATTTATTTAAGTTTCAATCCTCACCCGCGCCGAAGCGCGGATGTCACATTTTACAGGGCGAAGACGACGGCAGCGATTTAATGTTTCAATCCTCACCCGCGCCGAAGCGCGGATGTCACGTGCCTGCCCCGGCGGTGCCAGTGCCGTTTGAAATCGTTTCAATCCTCACCCGCGCCGAAGCGCGGATGTCACGTGTGCAGCGAAACATAAACGGCAGGCGGTGACGTGTTTCAATCCTCACCCGCGCCGAAGCGCGGATGTCACGCCAGCAAAGCACCCTGTCATTTGACTGCGCGCGAGTTTCAATCCTCACCCGCGCCGAAGCGCGGATGTCACTTGAGTCAGATCGCCCAACCGGTGCCAAAAATCGTTTCAATCCTCACCCGCGCCGAAGCGCGGATGTCACCAAGGAACTCGTTCGCTTTGCGCGGGATGCGAGAGTTTCAATCCTCACCCGCGCCGAAGCGCGGATGTCACCGGGCAATAGGCAATCGTCAAGGTCAACGAAAAAGTTTCAATCCTCACCCGCGCCGAAGCGCGGATGTCACAACCGGGAATGACCACGTTGTGCTAGGTGATAATGTTTCAATCCTCACCCGCGCCGAAGCGCGGATGTCACGTAGACTCCAGCACATTACATTTAAAGTAGATTGCCGTTTCAATCCTCACCCGCGCCGAAGCGCGGATGTCACCAAACCATTTTGCAAGCTCAATCCCACCGTCCAGTTTCAATCCTCACCCGCGCCGAAGCGCGGATGTCACACCGTTTCCGGGTATGGTTGGACTGGTGGAAGGCAGAGTTTCAATCCTC
>JBDLSU010000067.1:0-2873 GCA_039799405.1 Pseudomonadota bacterium
CTCTGGTGCGGATGGCGCAAGACTTTTCCCTGCGCTACACCCTGGTCGATGGACAAGGCAACTTTGGTTCGATTGACGGCGATAATGCGGCGGCGATGCGTTATACCGAGTGCCGTCTCGACAAAATTGCCAACGAACTGGTCGCTGATATCGATAAAGACACCGTCGATTTTGTGCCCAACTACGACGGCAAAGAAAAAGAACCCTCGGTTCTGCCAACCCGTATCCCGAATTTGCTGATCAACGGTTCGTCCGGGATCGCGGTCGGTATGGCCACCAATATTCCACCGCACAACCTGAACGAAGTATTGACCGGCGCGCTGCATTTGCTGCGTAATGCCGATACCACCATCGATGAGCTGATCGAAATGATCCCCGCACCCGACTTTCCGACCGGTGCCCTCATTTATGGCGTTTCCGGTGTGCGCGATGGCTATCGCACCGGGCGTGGCCGCATCGTAATGCGCGCCAAAACCCACTTTGAAGAATACGGCAAGGAAGGCGGCCGCACCGCCATCATCGTTGATGAACTGCCGTATCAGGTCAATAAAAAATCCTTGCTGGAACGCATCGCCGAAAACGTGCGCGACAAAAAGCTCGACGGCATTTCCGATATTCGCGACGAATCCGATAAATCCGGCATGCGCGTGGTGATCGAGTTGAAGCGCAATGAAGTAGCGGAAGTGGTGCTCAACAATCTGTACAAGCAAACCCAGTTGCAAGACACCTTCGGCATGAATATGGTGGCGCTGGTCGATGGTCAGCCCAAGCTGCTGAACCTGAAGCAAATGCTGGAATGCTTCCTGTCGCATCGCCGTGAAGTGGTGACGCGTCGTACCGTGTTTGAACTGCGCAAAGCGCGTGAACGCGGCCATTTGCTGGAAGGTCTGGCAGTGGCACTGGCGAATATCGATGACTTCATCGCCATCATCAAAGCTGCACCAACGCCACCGGTGGCCAAATCCGAATTGATGGCGCGGGCCTGGGATTCATCCGTGGTGCGCGAAATGCTGTCGCGCACTGGCGAAGACCATATTGGCGGCATCAATGCCTTCCGTCCGGAAAATCTGCCAATGCATTACGGCTTGCAGGGCGATGGCTTGTACAAGCTGTCCGATGAGCAAGCGCAAGAAATTCTGCAAATGCGTTTGCAACGCCTGACCGGTCTGGAACAAGACAAGATCGTCAACGAGTACAAAGAAATCATGGCGCATATTGCCGATTTGCTCGATATTCTGGCCAAACCGGAACGCGTGACCACCATCATTTCCGACGAACTGACCCTGGCCAAAAATGAATACAGCGACCCGGCCAAAGATTTGCGCCGCTCGCAAGTGGTGTTGAATGCCACCGATCTGGAAACCGAAGACTTGATCACGCCGCAAGATATGGTGGTTACCATGTCGCATACCGGCTATATGAAGTCGCAACCGTTGTCCGAATACCGCGCGCAAAAACGCGGTGGCCGTGGCAAACAAGCGACCGCCACCAAGGAAGACGACTGGATCGAACAACTGTTCATCGCCAATACCCACGACTACATCCTGAGCTTCAGCAATCGCGGTCGTTTGTACTGGTTAAAAGTGTGGGAAGTGCCGCAAGGCTCGCGCAATGCGCGCGGCAAGCCGATTGTGAACATGTTCCCGCTGCAAGAGGGCGAAAAAATCACCATGATTTTGCCGCTCTCCGGCGAAAACCGCAGCTTCCCGGAAGATCGCTACATCTTCATGGCAACCAGCCTGGGTACAGTGAAAAAATCACCGCTGAAAGACTTCAGCAACCCGCGCAAAGCCGGGATTATTGCAGTCGATCTGGACGAAGGCGACTTCCTGATCGGTGCCGCCTTAACCGATGGCACCCACGACGTGATGTTGTTCTCGGACGCCGGTAAAGCAGTACGCTTCGACGAAAACGACGTACGCCCGATGGGCCGTACCGCCCGTGGCGTGCGCGGCATGAACCTGGAAGAAGGCCAGCAAGTGATTGCGCTGCTGGTGGCTGAAAACGAACAGCAGTCCGTCCTGACCGCCACCGAAAACGGCTTCGGCAAACGTACTTCCATCGTCGAATACACCCGCCATGGCCGTGGCACCAAGGGCATGATCGCGATCCAGACCAGCGAACGCAACGGCAAAGTGGTCGCTGCCACCCTGGTCGATAGCACCGATGAAATCATGCTGATCACCACCGGCGGCGTCCTGATCCGCACCCGCGTCGCAGAAATCCGCGAAATGGGCCGCGCAACCCAGGGTGTGACCCTGATTGCAGTGGAAGATGGCACCAAGCTGTCTGGCCTGCAGCGGATTGTGGAAGCCGATGCGGAAGATAGTAAAGAAGAAGTGGCTGAATAAGAGGCTTTTCTCGCCTCTTATGAGTCCCATTATATTGTCCGAATCTAAGGAGCCACTGATTTATTCGTTTTTGGAAAAATCGATCCATTGGAAATCAATGTCTTACGATCATTCTGGCAGTGAAAAATTGATTAAATCAGCGTTTCCCTAGGTTTTAGTCCCGACTCGCTGTAAAAATGATCCTTTGTTTTGACTTCGCTATGGGATAGTTCGTGGACTATGGTGATTATCCATTTAAGTTTGGTACCTGAGCGCCCAAGCAATACTTTCTCGATATAGATGACATTCAATTTTTCATCGTGCACCAATGCTTGGCACGCAAGTTAGACATATACTAGCTATTATATGTAATTTTAATTATGCCTTCTCGAACATGATTTAAACCAGATATTACACGGATATCCCTAAAATAACCTTCGAAAATATCAGTGTCTTTTTGACGAGAAGCGCACACAAAACCAATCTTTTCGAATTTTATTTGATCTCCATTCATTTTATTTTTATCTATCATGGGTACTTTAT
>JBDLSU010000068.1:0-8038 GCA_039799405.1 Pseudomonadota bacterium
CCGGCACAGGCAGGCGCTTGCCCTCTGCCGCATACGACCAGACAGCGCCTGCGGTAGCGCGTTTCACGCCAGCAACAACCAGAGCAGCCAGGTCGTTGGCGAGTGCCTCACTATCGCCAAAGACGAAGGCTTCGTAGAAACGCTTTTCATCGGCGACATTTGTTGCTGTGGCAAATGCATTCCAAAAATCGCGCATTTCTGTTGGAATTTCTGTAGATGTCATGGCAGAAATTGATAAATAGTTAATCATTTTTTGTGAAGAAGCAGGATTTTATGGAATATGGCGATTTGAGATAACACCCCCTGAAGTTTACCGAAAACATGCTTCAGAGAGGAAGGATAAGGCCATGGCAAAAAACCACAGCACGCTTTGCCCAGATCATTAACTCGCACCCTGCCGCGCCAGCACCAAAATCGTCTGCCGCACTTCCGGCGGCAACACAAAATTGGCGTCATTCGCGGTCAAGCTCAGCCCCTCATCAAAATGAATATTGCCATCCTCCCCCACCTGAATTTGCTTGCCTTGGCTCAGGGTCGCAATCAGGGTGCGGAAGATGGCTTTGTCGAAAAATTCCGGGGCATTGAATTCACTCAGTACCGATAACCGCTGCGCCTGTAAGTGGCACAGCGATTCCAGCTTGGCGGGTGTCAGGTGGCCGCTGCCGTGCTGGGTCAGCATCGCCAGGGTAATGAAGTAGCGCATCAGGCTGGGGCGCAGGATGTGGCCGAACAGGGCCAGTTGGGCATAGGCATCACTGTTCAGCGCTGCCGCTTCATACACCTCTTCTGCGCCCTGCACTACCCAGCCCAGGCCAATCAAGGCTTGCAAGGCTTGCTGCATGGCCGCTTCCAGTTCTTCATCGGTCCAGCGCAAAAACAATTCGGCGCGCAGGAAGGGGTAGACCGTGGCGACCAGGCTGCGCAATTGCGCCAGTTCCAGACGGGCATTTTGTGCCAGCAAACAGGCCAGCAGCGCGGGCAAGGCGAAAAGATGCAGGATGTTGTTGCGGGCGTAGGTGGCCAGTACGCCTTCGTCCGGCGTGAAGTAGACAATATCGCCCAGCTCGTGCGGCTGGCGCAAAATTAATTTGAGCTTTTCGCAATACGCGATCATGGCCGCGCCATCATCCGGCACCAGCGTTACGCGCGGGGCATACGGTGCCACCTGCGCCAGGTGGCGGTAGGCGTCAAGCTGGCGTGCCAGTTGCCCGGCGTCCATGGCCTGACGCGGCGTGGCCAGCAAAGCCAGCGAGACCAGATTGACCGGGTTGACCACCGCCGCGCCATTGATCGCCAGCGCAATTTGCTGGCGCAAGTCTTCGATGGCGCTATGTAGCCAGTCCGGGCGCTCGTCGTCTTGCACTTGCTCGCTTCGCCAAGCGGGGTGGGCCAGATCCAGCACTTGCGCCAGTTTGATCGGTTCGCCAAAGCTGACATGGGCTTTGCCAAAATTCTTTTTCAGCTCGCGCACCGTCAACAGCAAATCCCACAGCGATTCTTTTTTCTTGGGTTTGCCCAGCAACTCGCTCACATAGGTGCGGCCTTCAAACAGTTTTTCATAGCCGATATACACCGGCAAAAACACAATCGGCTTCGGCGCATCACGCAAAAAGCTGTGCACGCTCATGGCCAGCATGCCGCCCATCGGTGCCAGCAGACGGCCACTGCGGCTGCGCCCGCCTTCGACAAAATATTCAATCGGAAAACCGCGCGCAATCAGCATGTGCAGGTATTCATTAAACACCGCAGCATACAAATGATTGCCCTTGAACGAACGCAGCAAGAAAAACGCGCCACTGCGGCGCAAAATACCGCCCACCACCGGAAAATTCAAATTGGCCCCAGCGGCAATATGCGGCACCATCAGGCCTTGCTGGAAGATGATGTAGGACATCAACAAATAATCGATGTGGCTGCGGTGACAGGGCACGTAGATAATTTCATGATCCTGCGCCACCCGCGTCACGGTATCGGCATGCTGGACTTCGATGCCGTCGTAAATGCGGGTCCAGACCCAGCGCATGAAGCGGGCAAAAATCAAAATCATCGGGTAGGAATAGTCCGACGCAATTTCCCACGCGTATTTGGGCGCGTCCACACTGGCGCGCGCAGTGGCGCGGGTCAGGGCTTGCGCCTGCGCGACTGCGCTGCCCTGCTTGCCCGCCTTCGGTGGGGCTGCATCCAGCGCCGCTTGTGCGGTACTGGCAATCGCGGCTTGCACGCAGGGCGCATCCAGCAGCGCCTGAATCTGGGTACGCCGATGCGACAAGTCCGGCCCGATCGCCATTTCGCGCTGACGCCGGAAATGCACCCGCAACACTCGCGTCAGCTTGCGCAAGGTGCGCGCCGCATCACCACCCTGCGCCATGCCTTCATCGCACACCTGGCGCAAGGAAATCGGCGCATTAAAGCGCACCAGCGTCTGCTTGCCATGCAACAACACCGTCAACATTTGCTTGAAGCTGCCACGAATGCGCCAGCCATCGGCAAAAATCAATTTGAGAATCGAATTTTGATGTTCCGGCGCACGGCCCCAAAGAATGGTGACCGGGACAATTTGCACCTCGAATTGCGGATGCTCATGCGCCACCGCCACCAGGCGCGACAGCAGGCGCGAAGGCAAATCCTTCTGGCGGCGCTGCCACCAGTGTGGCGGATGGGTCAGGAAGCAAAATGACGGTTCGGAACGGCCATCAGCCAGCGTCAACCCGGCCCAGGCCAGCGGCATGCCGAGCGTTTCGGTTTCGTGCGACAACACCAGCGCATTTGGCAAAAAACGCCGTTGCAACACATACACCACCGGCTTGTCCGGCTCCAGTGCCAACCCCTTGCCTTCACCCTGGGTAAAAATCTGGGTGCGCACCCACAAATACAGCAGCTTGCGCAGCCCCAGCAAAATAAAATGCCCTATGCCAAACCGGTTTCGCATTGTTGTGCCTCTCTGGCCTTATGGTTCGCTGATTATCGCATAAGCCATGACCATAAATTCCGGCATTCGTGGCCCCCCCCCTGCTTGGGTATCAATTTGAAGGTATTCACAAACTTTTTCAGACCGTCCGGATTGACTTTTTTAATCTACGACAATGCAATTTAAACAATCAGAGAATCGTCAAAAAAATATCCAACTATTTTTCACGCAAGCCCTAAACTCTTTGGAAAATCTCTGGATACATTGTTTAATCAGGGCAATAAAGGTCTACTGGACTTCGTCCATTATTGTCAAACAACAATTTGTCATGTGAGGTTTCCATGGTTGCAATCATCAGTAGCAATAGTCTGGGTTTGTCCAATTCAGCTCTGGATGCACGGGGTGTGTTTGGTTCGGCGCAAAATGGCCGCAGCGGTGAACAGGTCAGCGTCAATATTGCAAATGGCAATCTGGTCTTGCAAGATCTGGATAATTTCCTGGCAGGTCACCAAAGCATCAGCTCGGTGCGTACCTACAATAGCCAGGGTTTGTTCAATGATGACAATGGTGATAATTGGTCAAATGGGTTTTATCGTCAGCAAATACAATTAGCCAGCGGCACCCTTAATACTGAAGGCAGCACCCTGCTGCGTACCGAGCGTGACGGGGCGCAAGCTTTATACACCTGGAACAGCACAAAAAATCTGTATGTCAGCACCGATGGCAGTGACGCCTATGACACCATCCGCTATACCACTGGCCCCTATCCCTGGTACACCTATACCAATGGTGCTACGCGTGAAACCTTTACCTATAACGCTGCGGGCAGGATAACCCAAACAGCCGATCCATCCGGCAATACCAGCAGCTACAGTTACAATGCACAGGGTTTGCTTGAGAAAATCAGCAATAGTGACAACAGCAATGGTAAAGCCAGCACCACCCTGTATGACTATACCGGTACCCGGCTTGATGCGATTCGCACCGAATCCAATGGCCTGAACCAAACCGTCGTCAATTACCTATATGATGGGTTTAACCGGCTGGAAAAAGTATTGGTCAATCTGAATCCGGAAAACCAGCCAAATCTTCCCAATGGCAACTATGTCACCACTTACGGCTATGATGGTGCCAGCAAACGAATTGCTTCGATCACCCAAACCGATGGCAGTGTGCTTGGCTTCAGTTGGGTTACCACCAGTGATGGTAAAGAACGGGTTGCATCGGTGACCGATGCGCTGGGGCAAAAGACCAGTTTCGGCTACAACCTGGCCAGCAACATCACCAGCGTTACTGATCCACTGGGCTTGACCAGCACGTATCAGTATGATGCCAATGGACAACTGGTAGAAGTCAAATCACCTGCTGTTGACGGTAGCCGCAAAACCACCCATTATGACTATAACGCACAAGGCGACTTACTGAAAATCGGCGATCTGGAAGGCCATAGTACCACTTACACTTACGATGCCAATGGCAATCAGCTTAGCCAAACCGATGCAGCGGGAAATACCGTCACTTCTGTCTATGACGCGGTTAATCAGTTGGCACGCGAAACGCACTACACCATTGCAGCCACCAGTAGCACGCCTGCCAGCGGCGGGGTCACTACCTACTATATGCGCGATAACCAGAGCCGGGTGCGCTTTATCGTCAACAACTCCAAACACGTCACTGAATACCGTTACAACCCCAATGGCGAGCGCAACGCCAGTATTGTGTATGCCAATCCAATCACCACCACCTTTGGTTCGGTAGCAGACCTGGCAACCTGGGCCGCTGCACAAAATTCCAGCCAGACTCAACGCACCGATTATGCGTATGATTTCCGTGGCTTGCTGAAAACCAGCACCCAATATGGCACTCTGGACGCCCAGGGCAATGGTATTAGCGATGAACAAACCAGTGTTACACATTATATTTTTGATCAGTCTGCACGGCTTTTGCAAACCATTACCCCGCTTGGCAGCGCCCTGAAGACAAGTAATCCGAATCTGGGCAGTACGGTGTATGCCTATGACGGCTTGGGCCGGGTACTGCTGGCTACCGATGCACTGGGCAACGCAACCATTACCCGTTACGATGATGCCAATGCCAAAACCACGGTACAGTTGGCCGATCAAAGCGTAACGATTTCAGAATATGACCGTGCCGGGCGCTTGACCAGTCAAACCCGGCGCGAGAGCGAATCGAGCAGCAACCTGGCCCAAAGCCAATTCAAATACGATGCCAATAACCGCCTGGTGCAAAGCATCGGCCCCACTGGCACCCAGCAAACCATTTTGTATGACGATGCAGGCCGACGGGCTGCCACCATCGATGGTCATGGTGCGATTACCGAATATTTCTACAATGATGCCGGACAATTACTGCGTAGCATCCAGCGCGCTACTCCGCTGGCGGCCGAGGTACTAAGTGCATTGCTGGCGAACCCGGCTAATGCGCGGCTGGCCGGATCGCAAGCGCAAGACCAACGCACGCCGGGCAGCAATCCGCTGATTATCAGCAGTGTTGCCTCAAACAATGACCGCATCAGCCGTCAAATTCTGGATCTGGCCGGACGAGTCGTAAAAACTATCGACGCACTGGGCGCAGTGGTGACGAATCAATATGATGGCATGAGCAATCTGACCCAAAGCGTTGCCAGCTACAAATTGTTGAGCGCCAGTCAATTAAGTTCTTTGGCGTTCAAAGAAGCCGATCATACGTTGATTACGGCCAGTGATGCCGATACCCTGGTCAGCGCCACCCCGAATGACGACCGTCCAACCACGCGCTATTATGACAAGGATGGTCGCCTCATCGGCCTGCTCGACAGTGACAACTATCTGACCGAATACCAATACAATACAACAGGGCAACTGGTTCTGAGCCACCGTTACTATACACGGCGCTACAACCGTCCCAACACCCTGACGCCGCCTCCATACGATGCCAACGACATCCGCAGTGTTAACCTGTACAACCATAAAGGGCAATTGGCAGCCCAGGTGGATGGTGAAAATTATCTGACCCGCTACACCTATGACAACAACGGCAACCTGAGTAAAACCCAGCGCTTTGCCACCAAAATTGTCGGTGTGGTGCAAGTGAGCACAGCACTGGATGATCCGATGTTGCAAGTGGCAACCGATGTGGCCGATCAAACCAGCACCACCACCTGGAATGCATTAAACCAGATGCAGTTCAGTATCAATGCGGAAGGCACCCGCACCGACTACCAATATGATAGTGTCGGCAACATGATTGCCAGCTTTACCAGCAGCGTAAGCGAGGCCGAAGGCGGAATACGCGGCAATGATCGCCATTTTGATATCCTGGGACGCGTCATTGCCGAACTCAATGGTGAAGGTAGTCGCCTGTTACACAGCGGTAGTCATACCCAAAGTGAAATTGATGCAATCTGGCAGCAATATGGCATCAAATATACTTATGATGCGGCCGGGCACCGCACCAGCGTTACTGATGCCAACCAGCACAGCACCCTGTATTACTACAATGACCTGGGACAATTGAGCACCACGATCAATGCAGCCGGTGAGGTCGAACTGCGCAGCTATACGGTGCAGGGCGAACTGGCCAGTCAGAACCAGTTGTCCACCCGCATCGCCCCGGCAGCGCTGGCGCTGCTGGTAGCCAATACGCTGCAAAACACCCAGCCACGTACCACGCCAGTGATCAGCAGCGACGCCACCAATGATAGCCGCCAGAGCTTTGCTTACGATGTACGCGGGCAGTTGTCCCTGCAAACTGACGCACTCGGCAGCCCCTCGACTTATGAATACAACAGCTTTGGAGAACTGAGCCGGGAGCGGCATGCGATTTTGCAAAATGGCAGCAGCTTTATCAGCAATGAAACCAGTTATAAATATGACACCCGTGGCTTGCGCTATAGCACCTCGCGCATCAATAACAAAAATGGTAGCGATTATCAGCTCACCGGTGACTACACGCTGTACGATGCGTTTGGGCGGGCCAGCTCGGTTCGGGATTTCCTCGGCAATTACCGTACCTTCAACTATGACCGGCTTGGCCACACCATCACCCTGACCGATCCACTGCAAACCACCCGGCGCAGCTATGACGCGTTCGACCGCATCATGAGCGAAACCGATGGCCTTGGCAATACCACCACCACCCACTTCAATACGGCCAACCGTAGCATCACCATCACCACGGCTGAATCAGTCAGCTTTACCACGATCAATAATCGCTACGGACAAAAAGCCAGCGTAAGCGACGCCAACGGCAAAGTAACGCATTACGACTACAATGGCAGCGGGCAATTAGTGCGCGTCAGCGATGAGTTTGGCACCAGCATCGACAATCATTACGACGGTGCTGGCTTGTTAACTTACACCATTGATGGGCGCGGCACCTACACCACGTTTGAATATGATGCGGCCAACCGTGTGCTCACCAAAACCGTCGATCCAACTACCCTGCCCGGTGGTCAAACCCGGGTCGGCCTGAATTTACAAACACGCTATAGCTACGATGCCAAAGGCCTGGTACTCACCGTTACCGATCCCAAAGGTGTGGTCACCGCTACCCGTTATGATGCGAAAGGTCAGGTCAAATCGGTCAGCATCGATCCCGATGGCATGAACCTGACCACACTTTTCGGATATGACCTGCTGGGTCAAACCATCAGCGTGACCCAACCCAATGGCGTGGTTACGCTATATGAATACGACAAACTGGGGCGACGCATCAAGCAAACTGGCGACTACACCCCGAGCAGCAGTAGTGTCAAGGGTTTGAATCTGATTACCCAATACTTTTATGATAATAACAACAATCTGATTCAGACCATCGCACCCAACGGTGCCCGTACCACCCGGGTGTATGACGTACAAAATCGCCTGACTGATGTCATTGATGCCGAAGGCGGGGTCAACCGCACCCAGTATGATGCGGCTGGCCGGGTCAGCGCCCGCATCAGCTATGCGCGTGCGATTACCCTTCCCGCTGCGCCCACAGTTCTGACCAGTGCCACCCTGGCACCCCTGATCAGGGCAGACATTGAACGTGATGTCGTCACTTACCTGGTCTATGACAAGGATTCAAGGGTGCGTTTCAGTATTGATGGTAGTGGTTCGATTGAAGAACTGCGTTATGACGGCAATG